>JAVUPY010000009.1 GCA_032252755.1 Terriglobia bacterium | reverse complement strand
AGCGATTTATAAGGACCGACACGCGCGGATCATCATCAAGGCCCGGAGAGCGAGTCTCCACTAAAGGCCGGATACATTTACGCAGACTGTCCCTTCCGCCCAACTTCACCCCTCTTGCAGTCCGGCGGCGGACCATACATTCACTCTAAGTCCGGTGGTTTTCTAAGCTTCATTTGGCATAACAACCCAGAGGAAGACGTAGGCGAGTCCTCCAGTCCCGGCGAACAAGAAGAGCAGTAGCCACACAATCCGGACGAGAGTGACATTCCACCCAAAGTGCTGCGTCATGCCTAGACATACACCCGCGATCCGACGAAGCGAGGCCCCTAAACATCTTTCAGTTGGTTCTCGTCCATTCCAAAGTAGTGACCTAGCTCATGGATTACCGTCCGGCGTATTTGCTCCCGGATTTCTGCCTCACTAGAACACACAGCCTCAATATTCTTCTGATAGAGCACGACGTAATCGGGCCCGGTCGGCAAGTCGAAAACGCTCTTCTTAGTCGTTGGCACGCCGTGGAAGAGTCCCAGAAGCAACCGCCTTGGCCTCTTGGGCTGAGGTCGTGGCTGATCGTGGGGTAGGTCCTCTACTAGGACGGCGACATTCCGGATGCGATCACGAAACTCCTGCGGCAGAGAGTCGAGCACCTCCTCTACCACCTTCGCGAATCGTTCACGCTCCATGCATTGAGTATTTCAGAATGCGGCCCTTCAGGAAACCACGAGCCACCAAGCCGCTACTCGATTTGCTTGCTGAATGCTAAAGTACTGGGCACACCGGTCACTTGGGAGATAGATATGCAAGGTGCAGTTAAGTGGTTCAACGACTCGAAGGGTTTCGGCTTTATCACACCTGACGGCGGTGGCAAGGATGTCTTCGTACACCACACTTCGATCTCCGGGGAGGGTTTTCGGTCATTAGGCGAAGGTGACCGGGTGGAGTTTGAAACCGAGCAGGGACAAAAGGGGCCCCAAGCAAAGAACGTCAAGAAGATCTGAGACGCACCGGCTCTCCCTAACTTCAGCTTCAGCCGATCGCCGCATTGAAGCACCTGCTTTATTCGCGAGGGTGTTGAGGGTATTTGCGCTAACAACTGCTCTTGCTGCAATTACAGCAAATCCCTGCATAAAAGTTCGGCATTCCCTGTTACGGGGACAGAAATTCCCTGCATAGAATCCACCGAGAAATTCGAGCATTATCTAAGCCATTGATAATCGGAGGTGTTGGAGCGAGCTCTTGCCTCGAAATGATGAAATTGTCGTCAACGTTCCCTGTAAATTTCGCTGTTAGCAGGGAGAGAGCGGTTCGCAGCAGACTGCTCCCTCCGCCAGTCTCTTTTACTCTCATCGGCAATAACATCTGGGGCGATCAGTCTCGACGGTGCACCCTTGCTGAGGTGACGTTTAATTGCCTCCTTCACTTTTCCGCGGTACCACCAGACGCTCGATGTCGTGCTCGCCACCACCTTACTGGATATGGGCGGTGTAACCAGCGCGCTCGCTCAGGCCCTCCATGGCTGGCGACGCAGACCATCGCAACCTTCGCGCGCAGTCATTCGAGCGGGAACTGCGCGAGCGGGGGTGAGGATTCAGTTCGAATTCGCAAATGCTTCGGCCTTCTGCTGACTGAAATCTTGCCTGACTGCGAAGACGGGAGGGATGCCGTCGCAGCTCGGTGTTGCATGGAGGCTGTATCTGCTAGAGTGAGTTACTGCCTCGATCTGCTCCGAAGGGTGACAAAGAAGAATGACCACTTTCCGGGTGCCGCCAGGCTGGTGCCTGGCGACTTTCATTTTCCTGCTATGCGTTTCGACTCTGTCTCTGGCGCAAGCTGCACCGCGACCGTTGCCGAAATTTCCATTGTCGAAAACTGCGATGGAGATCGTCCGCCCCGCGCAGCCCAACCAGCCTTTCACCGTCGTGGGCGAGCGTGGGGGCATTTTCGGCCAGCAGGACGGCACGTTCGAGCTGTGGGATTTTCCTGTGAAGGTGTTGCGGAATTTCCATATCACGGCGGAACTGGCCGATTATCCCGTTCCCATCGACCTGAACCAGCAGGCAGCCGTTGTGCAGGTCGAACCGGACCTCACCACCATCACCTACGCTCACGCTGCAATCACAGTGAAGCAACACATGTTCGCCGTGCGCGGCCCCGACGCCGCCGCGGGAGTGGTTGTGCTGTTCGAGATTCACGCCGTCCGTCCTGCCGACATCACCTTCTCGTTCGACCCTGTGTTGCAGCGCGAATGGCCGGCACCGAATTTCGGGCGCCCTTCCGCATCATGGAATGATTTTGACGGCATTGGCGGGTACCTGTTGAGCACCGATAACCCAAAATTCTTTGCCG
The DNA here is from genome assembly GCA_032252755.1 of Terriglobia bacterium. Classification (NCBI taxonomy): domain Bacteria; kingdom Pseudomonadati; phylum Acidobacteriota; class Terriglobia; species Terriglobia bacterium. Next base: position 59,809 of record JAVUPY010000009.1, on the reverse strand, counting down.
CGCTCGTCATGCCCGGCGCGCAACCCGGAATACTGCCACCCTATCAGGAGAAGCCGAAGTATTTCCCCCTGCAGTTCAAATTGCATTTCGATCCGAAAACCGAAAGCAACTTCTATTTTCCTCTGTTCGCAGTCGTCTCCGATGGATCACAACCGGAGGGACCGGCCGCTATCGCGGCACTCGGAAAGCGGGTAGCGCAGTTCTACTCCGGCATCGCGCAGGCGTACCAAATGACGGAGAATTACTACAGCCACTTCTTCGATGACAAACTGACCGTCAGCACACCGGATCCGCAATTCGACAACGCGCTGCGCTGGGCCGAAATTTCTATCGACCAGATGCAGGTCAAGCATGGCTCCGGAAAGGGGCTCGCCGCCGGCTGGTTCAGCTCAGGCGACTCTGCCCGGCCGGGCTTCGGGTGGTTTTTCGGCCGCGACACGCTCTGGTCCCTGTACGCCATCGATAGCTACGGCGACTTCGGTCTCGCCAGGAACGCACTGGAATTCCTGATGAACCGGCAACGAGCCGACGGCAAAATGATGCACGAGTACGCGCAAACCGCGGACCTGGTGGACTGGTCCGCGCTGCCTTACGAGTACGCCTCCGCGGATGCCACGCCCCTGTTCTTGATGGCGATGGACGACTACGTCCAGGCGAGCGGTGATGTCACCTTCTTGCGCCAACATTGGGACAACGTGCGCCGCGCTTACGCGTTCATGCGCGGTCACGATTCCGATAGTGATGGCATCTACGACAACAGCGCGGGGACGGGCTGGGTTGAATCCTGGCCGCCGGGCATGCCGCATCAGGAGATGTATCTGGCATCGCTGGATGAGCAGGCGGAAAACGCGCTGGCTCACATGGCAAGGCTGTTGGGCGACAGGTCGCTCGCACAAGAGGCCGAGCAGCAGGCATCGTTGGTGCGCAGCAAACTGCCGGAGTATCTCAAGGACGGCTTTTACGCATTCAGCCGCAATGCCAACGGGAGCTTCGATACCACAGCGACGATTTTTCCGTCGGTGGCATGGTGGTCGGGGACGCTGAAGCTGCCCGGTTCTGACAAGATGTTCGAGCGCTGGGCCTCTGACGAATTCTCGACCGACTGGGGGACGCGTTCGGTGTCGGACGGGAGCAAGATCTACGATCCGATCAGCTACCACCAGGGATCGGTATGGCCGCTGTTTACGGGGTGGGTGTCGCTGGCCGAGTATCGTGCCGGCCATTCGCTGTCCGCCTACGCACACCTGATGCAAAACCTCGACCTGACATGGGCGCAGGACCAGGGAGCAGTGACGGAATTGCTTTCGGGCCGGTTTTTTCAGCCCCTCGGACGCAGTACTGCACACCAGATGTGGTCTTCGGCGATGGTAATCTCTCCTTCGGTGCGCGGATTATTCGGTATTGAGGCGGACGTCCCCAACCATGTGCTGCGAGTCTCCCCGCAAATTCCCGCTGCATGGGACGGCGCCTCGCTGCACAACGTGCCGTTTGGCCCGAACCACCTCGATGTTGATATCGTCCGGAAGGGAACGAACCTAGTGGTGACGGTACATTCACAGATCCCAATACCACTGTGTCTCGTGACCGGCGGCACTTCTACCGCAAAGTGCGAGGCCAAACCAAGCGGTACGCAGGTAGCGAATATTCCTCTGCCCGAACTTGAGGTGGGCATATCTCCCCGGTTACCGCTGGCGGGATCCGAGACGACCGAGATGAAGGTTCTGGATCAGCGCTATTCGTCGCGATCGTTGGCCATTACTTTGGAAGCGCCCGCCTCGAACACTCAACATCTGAACCTGAGAATTAACAACGCGCGACTGAAGAAGGTTACGGTGGAAGGTGGGGAACGGAAAGGGGACCATCTTGTCGTCCAGTTCCCCGCCGGGTCGGGCTATGTGCAGCGCGTTGTCACGCTAAGTTGGCGGTAATTGCGGCACGCTGGTAGCGCCACCTCATTGATTTATCGCTACCAGTTCTGTAGCCACCGGGACATCCTGCTCTATCTTTACGCGCAGCACCGCCTCAAAGGGCCCGATCTCGGCGGCGGGAGGCAGGTGAAGCGCCTGCAGCAGTTCCGAGAGGGAGTTCGGTTGGCATACGAAATCGACCGCCGCCTCGGTACCGATCGTCGTCGTACCCGCCAGCAGCAGGGTCGAGTGTTGCTCATTGATGCCCCGTGTCAGTGAAATGACAGCGTAATCGACACTTAGGGGCCGGTTCGGGGGGCTGGGAAGAAACATCCGTGGTTGACCAGGAGATGGGGCAACGTCCGCGATGCCCAAATCGCCCTTCCGGACACCCGATGCCACCCGCTGGAAAATGAACTTGGCCCTGGTGCCGAGTTGTACCAGCGCAGGGTCTTCCGCGGGCGAGCCGATAAAGATGAGATTGCTGTTCTGCGCGTCATCGAGAGTGAACAAGTGGGCCCGCTTTGCGCGGAACGTTCGTCCCAGGCGCAGGAAGAGGCGGTCCAGGTCGAGAACACCGAGCACCTCGCCAACGCCGGTGTAATGCTCGGTCACCGGTTCGTCCCCAATTTTCGTGCCCGGCTGGAAGTAGCGCATGCCCGTCTCCGGTCGGCCGACGAACTCGGCATTGCTGAAGACGACCCAAGGCTCCTCGGAGCCATTAATGAATGGCTTCCAGAACTGTCGCTCGACTTCGGGAGCCGATTGCAGCGAGGGCAGGGGGGTGGCTGGCGCCAGCGATCGTCCGCCTTCCATCCGGCGCACGAAGATTACCGCCACGGCAAGACATAGCACCAGCACGGTGGCCGCGATTTGTCTCCACGGGCGAAGCGATCTATGCGTGCTCGCCTGGTCCCGTGCATCGGCCTGGTTCGGATCGGCAGGGGCATGGTCCAGGACGGCCGTTAAACTCGGTCGCCGCCTGAAGGTAACCGCATACCCGCCTTTCGGAATCTCCACCAAGATGGGATCGTCGGCCCCTTCGGTTTCGTAATACTGCGCCAGCTTCACACGGAGTCGCCGCACCTGCACCCGCACGGTGGCATCGGTCTGTGGATCGAACTCCGAGTGCCGCCCGAAAACTTCAGTCGCGAGCTGGTACTCCTTTACGTGTTCGTTTGGTTGCTGGAGGGTATGGTCCGAGAGATAGCGCAGGAGATTTCTTAAAGTTTCGGCCCCTTGTAGCGTCTGGCTGGCCAAAAGCCGAACGACTTCCTGCGAAAACTCGTCTTCGGGAACCGGATCACCTGTTTTAACTGCCGTTAACATTCCCAGCGGAGCACCCCTAAGTGGCTGACCTGTCGAAGAAAAGACGTCATTAACGTTTCGGCTACGGAAAGAAACTCCACGCTGTGACCGACCCGGAGTCAAAGTGAAGCTGGATCGACAGGCCCTTGCGGAAAGTAGTTGGGAGTGTACGCCATTGAGCGGCGTCTAGCAAACCCGCCCCGTTGCTAATTGGGGCTGAAACTCCAAAGAACGTATTGGCCTGCTGCGACCCATCACTTTGAGGGGAAGAAATGACCGTGTTTCAGTTGTCCGCCGACCCCGCCGGGTCTCGAAAGTTGTTCCTAGCCGTAAGCTTGCTTCTCGCGTTTTTCTTGTTCATCGTGCCAGGGCCAGCCGTGGCCCAGTCCACCTTCGGTAGTATCGTCGGGACGGTAAAGGATCCCTCGGGCGGCGTGGTACCAAACGCCACAGTCACCTTGACCGACGTGGGCACCTCGGCCACCCGCACGGCGCAGACCAACGGCCAAGGCTCCTATGCCTTCGTAAACGTGCAACCGGCGCACTACAACCTTTCGGTGCAGTCCAAGGGCTTTGCCACCCAGACCTTCACCGACCTGGTGCTGCAGTCACGGGAAGTGAAGCGCGTGGATGCCAAGCTCAAGGTGGGCTCGGAAGCGACGTCCGTTACGGTCCGGGGCACCTCGGTCGGAGTGGTGACAACCGATCAATCATCAATTGCCGAGACCAAAACTGGAAAGGCGCTCGTAGACCTCCCGGTTGCAATCTATTCGCGTTCCACGGGTTCGACCAGCGCCTACTCGACGCTGACAACTCAACCCGGCGTTCAGACCGACAATAACAACAGCCTCGTGATTGCCGGATCGACGCCCACGCTCCAGTCCTTCACGCTGGATGGCATCAGCACGCTGAACATCGAGTACGGCGGTCCCACCACCGAACTGTTCCCGTCGTTCAACTCCATCGCCGAGATTCGCGTCGGTGAGAGCAACAATAACGCCGAGTTCAGCGGCGTGACGGATGTAACCACCACGTCCCGCAGCGGCACCAACCAGTTCCACGGCGGGCTCTTCGACAATGAAGAGAACTCCGCTCTCAATGCCGGGAACCCGTTCACTCTCAGCAAGCCTTCGATCCACATGCACAATTTCGGAGCCTATCTGGGCGGGCCCGTGGCCATTCCTCATCTCTATGATGGCCACAATAAAACGTTCTTCTTCGCCAGCTACGAGGGTCTTCGTCTTCCCAAGGAAGAACCTTTCCTGGTCAGCGTGCCGTCAAACGCAATGCGGCAGGGGGATCTCTGTTCCTATCTCGCGGCGCAGGGAGTAGCGCAGGTGTATCAGCCGAACGGTACGCCGATCCCCTGCAACAACGTGCCCATCTCACCCACGTCGGCGAACGCCTTGAACGCTCTTTTCCCGACACCGAATTTCGGCCCGGCAGACGCCTACCAGAACAACTACCAGGAAAACGTTGCAACGCCCATTTCCAGCAACCAGGGCGATCTCCGAGTGGACCAGTACCTGACCAGCAAGCAAAACGTGTTCGTCCGGTACACCTACAAGAGGATGGATTCGAGCATGTCGCCGCTGTCTGTGGGGTCGCCGATGCTCGGCACGGTCTCGACACCCCAGACCGTCTCCGGATTGACTGCTGCGCACAACTGGGTGATCAGGCCGAACCTTCTCAACGAGTTTCGCGCTGGCTTCAGTTCGTCCGATAACCAGACCCAGTTCAACGCCAACCCCGCGGCGCTGGTCAGCGCGATTGGTATCGAGGGCCTGCCGCAGGTTCCCAATTTCGCAACGGCGCCTAACTTCATGATCAACGGTTTTGTGAGTACGGGTGGCGGGAATGCCAGCGAGCAGAAGAACAAGACCCTCGAATTCATCGATAACCTGAGTTGGACCCATCACCAGCACAATTTCAAGTTCGGGTTCCAGTTCAACCGCCTCCGCTACCAGGATGGAAACGTTTTCGGCGGCGCGACCCTGGGCGGGTACAGTTACGATCTTTCTTCCCCTGTCGGCCAGCAGATCGGCGATCCATACGCAGCATTCCTGCTTGGATACCCGGACGCGGTCACTCTGGCGCAAGTTAGCGACCCGGGCATGATCGGCATCGGCCACTCGTATGCTTTCTATGCCCAGGATGACTGGAAAGCCACCAACAACCTCACCATCGATATCGGGCTGCGTTACGAACTCCACCCTCCGCTTTCAGCACAGAATCACAACACCGCTGCCTTCCTGCCGGATTACTCCTCTGTCGTGAACGGGCAGGTAGTCAATGGGGCGGTGGTCGTTCCCGACAAGGTTGGTTTGGGGCTGACCGAGCCCGGGTTTGCGCAATCGATCTATCCCACGCCTATCCTTATGGCACAGCAGGCCGGAATCCCGAGTTCTCTGCGCTTCACCAACAAGACCGATTTCGGCCCACGAATCGGGTTCGCCTGGCGCTTATTTGGCAACGACAGCACCGTTCTCCGCGGCGGCTATGGAAGGTTCGTCGCGATTCCGCTCGGGTTTTCGTCCTATACCGGATGGGCCGTGAGCACCAGTTACATCGCTACGTACCCGAACGATTTCAACGGCAGCGGCCAGCCTCAGTTGTCCTTCCCGTCGCCGTTCCCATCGAACCTGTTCGTCCCGGGCCTGGCAAACTTCTTTGACGTCTTCCCCCTGCACTACCAAGATCCGACGGTGCAGGAGTGGAACTTGACGTTGGAGAGGAATATCGGACATGACATAGGCGTGAGACTGACCTACATGGGCAATCACGGCAGCCACCTTGATTCGCAGCAGGACCTGAACCAGGTGCCGCCGAACACAGTGGGTTACAACGCAGTGGCCGACCAGCGTCCCTATCCCTCGTGGGGCATCCTTGACTGCGTTTGCAATTACGCCGTCAGCAACTACAACAGTTTCACCGCGGAGGTCAGCAAGCGCTTCTCGCGCGGCTTCCAGTTCGACAGCAGCTACGTTTTGACAAAGGACTTATCGGATGCCCAGGGCGGCAATCCCAGCAACATAGTGGGCGCCGGCGGGGCGATGGAGACCAGTCGCTTCAACCCGGGCCTCGATTACGGCAATGTCTCCTACGACCGTCGCCACCGCTTTCTGACGACGTTTCTTTACGACTTGCCGTTCGGGCAGAAGCAGCGCTTCCTCTCCTCCAGCAGCGCCTTCGTAAACAGGATTGTCAGTGGATGGGAGTTCGGTGGATTGTTGCTGTTCCAGAGCGGGCCGTTCTTGACGCCGTACGAGGGCACCACCGACCCCGCGGGCACCGGCATTCTCAATGTGCTGGGCGTAACGCGCACCGATATCAACACCAGTGTTTCACCGTACATGTCGGGATCGAGCGGCGGCGTGCCGATGTGGCTGAACCCTGCGGCCTTCCCAATCCCCGGAAACAATATAGGACGTTTCGGCAATGCGCCTGTGGGAGCGGTTACCGGCCCGGGAACGCAGTCGGTTTCGCTGTCGCTGCTGAAGACGTTCATGGTCTCGGAGCGGCTGCGCTTCCAGTTCGGTGCCCAGGCTGCGAACGCCTTCAATCACCGCAACTACGACGTTCCCAACGTGCAGGTGGACTCGGGCGCCTTCGGCAGCATCAGCGGTCTGCAAACCGCAGAAGGAGCGGGGCCGCGCATGATCATGCTCACTGGCCGCATTACCTTCTGAGTGAGTCCATCCATGGAACCGGCCACCCCTGCGGTGGCCGGTTTCTGTTTCTGATTACAATCATTCCGTCAACTCGCCGCATCGTGGAGGTCACCGAAAGCCGCATTGGGAATGCATCCGCCGCATGCACTGGCCGTCGACCCTTTGCTGCTCCCCTGGGCACTCTCTCCCTAACGGGCGGAGACAACGTTCGGGGCCGGTGTGCCCGGCTCCGCGCACCCACACGCGGTTAGGCGCCTGACCAGTTCCGATTTCTGTTACAACTGCAGGATTCGCGACAGGTCGAGGGTCCGTCGCCTCAGTGCATCAGCCAATCCATAAAGGTGGGTGCGTGGTATTTGTACTGGTATAGCCTGGCAATTGCCTCTACGTCGTCGCGAACGATCTTCTGATCGGCAGCGAGTATCTTGTCGTTCACACGATTGATGCCGCCTTCGGGATCGTTCCTCAGATTGAAATATTGATTCGTCCCACGGTCCGCATTAGCAACGAACAGGCTCTTCCCGTTCTTGCCCAGGATACCGTAGATAGGGCCGTAGCTGGAGGCGACGAGATAGTTGTCCCGCTGGTATTCTTCGGCCTCTTCTTTAGTTTTCGTAAATAGAGGCCGCCCGAAGCGCGGGTCGTTCACGATGGGTCCGTGTCCGAGCAAATAGTAGAGCGTTGGCGTGACGTCGATATTGAACGCCACCTGGTTGGGATCGTTGTAATAGCGCTTCTTCATCTGCTCGGGCAAGTGGATGATCAATGGGATTCGCAGCACGTCTGGATCGACTTCCATTGCGTGACCCTGGTGACCGAACTCCCCGAAAGAATCTCCGTGATCCGAGGTCAGGATGATGATGCTGTTGTCATACAGGCCCGAGGCCTTTAAATAGCGAACGAAACCCCCGAAGCAACCGTCCATCCGCTGCAGTTCCGAAGCGGTCGTGGCCCTGAAACCCGGATATGCTTTCTTGGGCTGGCGGTCCGGAGGCAGTTCCGACAGCGTGACCGTGTGGATGTTCTTCGCCATCGTGAACATGAATATCGGCTGGTTCGGGTCCGCACGCCGGCTGATTTTCGACTCCGCTTCACTCAGGGTCGAGCAGAAGTCCACCTGCGTCCATCGCTTCACGTTTTCGTCCAGGCGCACTAAGTCCGGCGTGGGCTGGAGGATTACCTGCAACACTGGAATGTCAACGGTGATGAAGCGTTGGTATCCGTCCACGTCCAGCAGCTTTTCAAGGCTGTCAACGTTGTGAAACGGCTGCAGGTAGGTCTTGTGCAGCAACATGGTTCCCGACCAGATCGCCGGCTCCGATAACGTTGTTCCGGCGTAGCGTGTGAACGAGTTCCGCAGTACCACGCTGTCGGCGGCGAACTTTCCGATTTCCGGAGTGAAGGTCACGGCCGGGTTATAGGCGGAGACGTAGTCCTGGCGCAGGCTGTCGACCACGAAAAGAAAGATATTGGGCTTCTTGCCCTGCGCGGGCTTCAATTCCTTCGTGAGCTGTATATCCACCGCGGTAGCCCTGGCCGTGGGCGGTAAGTTGGTTTGCGTGAGCAGATATTTGCAGAGATCGTCGCAAGGCTTTGACTTGTGCCAAGACCACAGTTCCTGGATTACGCGGTACGAGGCGTCCACGCTCAGGTGCTTGCTCAGTGCACCTTGCATTCCCTTTCCCGAGGTCGGCCGCGACGCTCCAGTTGCATCCTTCAACGCAAAGACATATAGCAATGGACTACAAACAAGCACCGCAACCAACACTGCTGTGGGATAAGGTCGAGGCGAACGCATTCTTCGCCACAGAAACGCGGCAGTGAATGCAATCGCCCAGAGCACGAGCGTGCAGGTCTTCTGAAGAAGGTAATTCCAGTCCATCATGTCGATGAATACCGGCACGATGTACGCACAGGCAACGAGAATGGCGGCCACTGCAATCGCGAGCCGCGACCTGTTCACGTTAACCAGCACCCCTCCACGCATCCGCACGAATTGCACGAAGAGGAGGAGTAATGACCCGCCCAGCATCAGCAGAGAAAGAGCGAATGCCGCCGAATAAATCTGCGACGCCAGCGAGTAAAAGGGCACTGAATCGAGAATGACGTTCTGAACGATCCGTTGCAAAACAACCCAGACAATCAGGTTGCGCAAGAAAAACCGCAATCTCGCGCGCCGTGCAGAATTCCGAAAGAGCGACTCGGGAAGGTTGAAGAGGCTCAACAGGAAGGCGCAGAACAAAACGTGGGCGAAGATTGCGAAAATCCACGCCCCGATATCGAAAGCTTCAATGCGAAAAGCCGTGCTGGCCTGCAGCGATCGCAGGATACCCACGCCCGGAAAAACAATCGCTATCGCAGTCGCCAGCAATAATGGAGCGGCGAATTCCAGCCGCTGTGGCGGCCCCTGGTTTGACTCCTCGATGGATTTCCAATGTGCAAGCCGGTCCAGCAGGCCCAGGAATACTATCGGAAACAGCAGGACCATGGCCCAGATGAAGCTACGCGAATCGTTCTGGATCTCCGCAAATGGTCGAACAAATATAAAGAACAGAGCCGCTCCAACCTGTAAAGCCGTAAATTCGATTAGCAATCGTCGGAGATGCCGCTTATCCGTCTCAAGAAACAGCGTAATGCACAGTACCAGCGCCACCGAACTGAAAAGCGACGGTTGGTGATCGATAAGCCAGGGAAGCCACGCCTGGAATGGCGCTCTTATATACGAGTAATAAATATCCGGAAGATAAGCGAGCAGGCAGTAACTCGACAGCAACAGCATCAGCCCGCAGTACAGCATCCGTATGGTTGCGGAGAACCACACGGGGACCTTGAAGGTTGAGGAATGGCCGTCAGCGCTCTTCATCGTTAGATCGGAGTTATCGAACCGATATGTTAGTTGTTAACGTAGCGGTCAACAAATAACGAAAGTCACTCCCGAACCTCGTACCAACAGGTTCGTTTGTCCGTTATTCTCGAACTGGCTCGTGAATTCCTCCAGGAAGCGCGCCATTATGGCGGTCGCCAGCCCCTGCAAGCCTCTCTCGTTCCTGCTAGCATTGTCGTGTCCTGCAAGTACATTGGCGCGACCTGCTAGTGAAGGAATCCTCCCGGTTGTTTACCCTGAATTTCGTGCGAAAGGAGAGGTACGGACATGAGTGTCACACCTGCTATCACCCCGGAGCGGGCAGCATCCCGAAAAACATATACGGCAAAGGCGTTCGCCGCGCACAGCGCAAGTTCCGCGCTTGCCCCCCATAACGTTGAGCGGCGCGAACCGCTGCCGACCGATGTCCAGATCCAGGTTCTGTACTGCGGAGTTTGCCACTCGGACCTGCATACGGTACGCAACGAGTGGGAAGCCATGATGCCGACGGTTTATCCATGCGTTCCCGGTCATGAGATCGTCGGCCGCGTCACGAAGGTCGGCACCGCTGTCAAGAAATTCAGGGAAGGCGATATCGCCGCTGTCGGCTGCCTGGTCGACTCGGATCGCGTCTGCGAGAACTGCCGCGCCGGCGAAGAGCAGTTCTGCCTTGGCGGTGCCACGTTCACCTACAACGCGGAAGACAAGCACCTCGGCGGCGTCACCTACGGCGGATACTCCGACAGCATCGTAGTTGACGAAGCCTTTACGCTGCGCGTCTCCGATAAGCTGAACCTCGCGGCCGCGGCGCCGCTTCTGTGTGCCGGAATAACAACTTATTCGCCGCTGCGGCATTGGAATGTCAGCAAGGGACAGAAGGTCGGCATCGTCGGCCTTGGCGGCTTGGGACATATGGGCGTAAAGTTCGCCAATGCCTTTGGCGCCGACGTCGTCCTGTTCACGACCTCCCCTGGCAAGACGCAGGATGCGCTTCGGCTTGGCGCTCATGAAGTCGTGATCTCGAAGGATTCACAGGAGATGCTAAAGCACGCCGGCAGCTTCGACTTCATTCTCGACACGGTTTCCGCCCCGCACGACCTGAATGCCTATCTCAACCTGCTGAAGCGAGACGGAACTATGACCCTTGTCGGCGCCCCGCCCCAGCCAACACCCGTGGCGGGATTCAACCTGATTTTCGGCCGGCGCAGCCTCGCCGGGTCGCTCATAGGTGGGCTGCCGCAAACGCAGGAGATGCTCGACTTCTGTGCCGAGAACAACATTACCTGCGACATCGAGATGATTCCCATTCAGAAGATCAACGAAGCTTACGAGCGAATGCTTAAAAGCGACGTGAAGTACCGTTTCGTCATCGATATGGCATCACTGAAGTAGGCGCCGGTTCGGTGAACTGAATAGCTTTCATGGCGCCGGGAATTTCCGGCGCCCGCGTTTTCAGAACTATGAGCAATCGCTTTCGTGTCTCCGCCGCTATTCCCCGCAAGCTCGAGGATCTGGGCCTTTCTCCTGCACAGGTTCTCTCCCGGGCAAGTCTGCCTCTGGGTCTTCTCAAGCAGGAGAAGATGCTGCTGACTACGGAAGAACTCTTCGCGTTCTATTCCGCGATTGCCGAAGTGGGCCATGATCCCGCCATCGGCCTCAAACTTGGTGTGGCGGATCGCATCGAGCGTTACGATCCGATTGCTATTGCAGCGCTGTGTACGCGCTCGTTTCGCGATGCCCTCGCCCGTATCGCGCGCTACAAGCAGATCACCTGTCCGGAAAGCATCGACGTAGTCGAGCAAGGCGACGAGAGCCGCGTTCAATTCAACTTCCTGCTCGCGCAGGCGGAAGAACCGGCCATATTGATTGACGTCTGTTTCGCGTGGCTGCTTTCACTGGCCCGGCGCGGCATGGGCAAACAAATCAATCCGGTTCGCGTTGAATTCCGCCATTTTTCAACTTGCCAAGAAACCTATGAGCAGCATTTCCAGGCTCCGGTGCGCTTCGGGTCGCCGCAGAACGCTCTCATTTTCAGCAAGACCGATCTCGATAAGCCATTCGTGACGCACAATGCCGACCTGCTTGCGGCCGTGGCACCACAGTTGGAAACGGAACTGTCACAGCGGCTCTTACAGAAAACGATCGCTGAAGAGGTGAAGGCCGCTCTGAAGCGCCTTCTAGCCGGACAGCGCCCCGGGATCGCTGCTGTGGCCCGCGACCTGCGCATGAGCACAAGAACTTTGCAGAGACGCTTGACCGAGGATGGGGTGACGTTCCAGCAACTTATGCAGGAGGCGCGCCGCGAGCTCGCTCACCACTATCTCCTGCACACGAGCTTTGAACTGAACGAGACGGCGTACCTGCTCGGTTATGAGGATGCCAACTCATTCTTCCGTGCATTCCAGGCTTGGGAGGGCACTACTCCGGGACAATGGCGTGCCGCCAACAGCGTTCGCGCCATGCTGCGCGCCGCCGCTCGAACCGCCTGAAACTCCCACGCGCGATTGACGAACCGAGTCACAGCAGTTAATGTTGCCCTCGGCGAGCGTGTGCCGAATACCGCGACAGGGAAACCCTATTGATCACCGCTATCACCGCTGCCGAACTGCTGTCCTCCACCGGACAAATCTCATCGCCCGTGATTCTCGTCGAGGACGGAGTGATCACGAAACTCGGCCCCGCCAGCGCTGTCGAAATCCCCGGCAACGCTGCACTCCGAGAATTCTCCGGCGCAGTGCTCGCACCCGGCTTCATCGACATTCACATCCACGGTTCCGCCGGTTATGACGTCATGCAGGGCGACCAGAAGGGTCTGGAAAAGATGGCCTCGTTCCTGGCCCAGCGCGGTGTAACTTCGTTTCTCGCGACCACGGTCACCGCGGAAACCCCGGTTCTCCTCGCTTCCATCGAGCGTCTCGCGGAGCAGATCCACAACTGGCATTCGGAGACCGCTGCGGCGGTGCCGTTCGGAATCCACATGGAAGGTCCGTGGATCAGCAAGGCTCGTTGCGGTGTGCATCCCACGTCGGCCATCGAGAACCCTACGCTCGAGATGTTCGACCGCTACTATCGCGCGGCGAATGGTCATCTTCGCTTGATCACCATCGCTCCGGAGCTTCCCGGCGCCACTGAGTTGATTCGGGAGGCCGTGAAACGTGGAGTTCGCATCTCGCTCGGGCACACCGACGGGTTGCAAAAAGATGCTGACGCCGCGATCGAAGCTGGCGCCACACACGCGACCCACACATTCAACGCCATGCGCCCGCTCAATCATCGCGAACCCGGTGTCGTGGGGCGCGTCCTTGCGAGCGAGGCGATGAGCGCGGAAATCATCGCGGACGGAATCCACGTTGATCAAACCGTGGTTGAACTCTTCCTGCGCTGCAAAGGCGTTGAAAGGTCTGTTCTGGTGACCGACGCGATCAGCGCGTCCGGGATGCCTGACGGCAAATACAAATTAGGGACGTTCGAGGTGACAGTTCAGGGCTCTCGCTGCGAATTCGGTGGCAAACTCGCGGGCAGCGTCCTGACACTGGAAGGCGCGGTTCAAAATGTCATGCGCTTCTCAGGCTGGGGAATCGAAGACGCGGTCCGGCTGGTCACTGCGAACCCCGCCCGCGTCATCGGAGAGTCAGGGCGCGGGGCACTGACCGCCGGAAACCGAGCAGACATCACCGTGCTCTCTCGCAAGGGCGAGGTCATCGAGTGCTTCGCCGCCGGAATTCCGGCTATCGGAAAGTCGGGCACTCACGCAGCGAGTTAAGTACCCGCTAAGTTCGCCCGGCGATCTGATCAATTTTCGCTAGTTCTTCTTCCGAGAAACCCAGGTTGTTGATCGCGGCAACATTCTGCTCGATCTGCTCGACCCGGCTCGCGCCGATCAGGGCGCTCGCCATTACGTCCTGTCGCAGAACCCACGCCAGCGCCATCTGCGCCAGTCCTTGGCCTCTTTGCCGCGCGATCTCGCCCAACGCGCGGACCTGTGCCATTCGCTGCTCGGTCACGTCCTTCGCGTTCAGGAAAGGGCTGCTGGTCTTCGCCGCGCGCGAATCCGCCGGAATGCCCTTCAGATAACGATCCGTGAGCAATCCTTGCGCCAGCGGGGTAAATGCGATGCCACCGACTCCGTCACGGCGCAGTTCATCAAACAGTCCCGCTTCGGGCGTGCGGACGAACATCGAATACTTCATCTGGTGAATGATGAACGGCGTCCGCAAGGTACGCAGGATCTTCGCCGCCTCGGCGGTCTGCTCCGGGCTGTAATTCGAGACTCCGGCGTAGAGCGCCTTGCCCGAGCGCACCGCCTGGTCCAGCGCGAGCATCGTCTCTTCGAGCGGCGTCTCCGGATCGGGCCGGTGCGAGTAAAAGATATCGACGTAGTCGAGCCCCATCCGCTTCAGGCTCTGGTCAAGACTCGCCAGCAGGTACTTGCGAGATCCCCATTCGCCATAAGGTCCCGGCCACATCAGGTAGCCAGCCTTGGTGGAAATGATCAGTTCATCGCGATACTCCGCGAAATCCATTCGCAGCGCCCGCCCGAAGTTCTCCTCTGCCGACCCCGGCGGCGGCCCATAATTGTTGGCTAAATCGAGATGGGTAATTCCGAGGTCGAATGCGCACCGCAGCATCGCCCGGCAGTTCTCCAGCGTATCGACGCCACCGAAGTTGTGCCAAAGCCCAAGAGAGATCAGGGGAAGCTTGAGGCCGCTGCGTCCGCAAAGGCGATACTGCATGGAGTCGTAACGGTTGCCATGGGCCACGTACACGGAAGTTGCTCCACGCCGGAGTTCCGACGGACCACACTAACAGAGGCGGTTGCGCGACTCAATTTCGTAAATCTATTTGCAAGCTTCGCTACTCCAGAGCCGGCACTCCTGTTCTAATCACGCGCCAACTTCTGCCACGCGCCAAGGCTACGACCTTCGTGGGACCTGCGCTTCCATCGTGGGATGGTAGGTTTCAACAGCAAGGGCAGAATAGATGTAGCGATTCTTGCCGCTGCCCTATGACGGTCCCCATGCCCGATATCCAACGTAAGCTGCTTCTCTTTGCCGAGGACAAGGATGTCGCGGAGTTGTCGGCGTTCGGACTGCGCATGCGGGGCGGCTGGGAACCGGTGGTCGCCACCTCGGCCTCGCAGGCCACTGCACTGGCGCGTCAGGAGAAGGTTGCGGTCATTGCTCTCATCGTTGTCCAGCCAAGCCCGAAGGTGGCGCGGACAATTTCCAAGCTCCTAACGCTTTGCTCCGAACTCGGCATTCCCCTCTTCGGAATCACGCCCGATCCCGCGGTTCGCGAAGAGTTCACGTTGCTCGGAGTGCAAGCATGTTGCACGCCATTCGATCCGATCGGGATGTGGTCCAACCTTCCGGCTACTGCCTGCTGATTACTTCGCCGGCAGTACCTCGCCCCTGCATTCCCCAAAACCAATTCTCGGGTATCCTTCTCGCTCGCAAAACCCGGCAAAGATCACCTCGTCGCCGTCTTCCAGGAACTTTCGTGTTTCTCCGGTCGGCAACTCGATTGGCTCAGCCCCGCGCCACGTCAACTCCAGTAGGCATCCGCGCGAGTCTTTTGTGCGACCTGAAACCGTTCCGCTGGCCAATAGATCCCCCGGCCGCAGGTTGCAACCATTGCTGGCGTGATGCGCAATCATCTGGGAAACCGTCCAGTACATATCGCGGAACGATCCGCGGCTCAACGGCACGGCCTTGTCGCCCTTGTCGCGCATCTTCGCCGTTCGCAGCCGAACCTCGAGCGTGATATCGAACGCGCCTTCGAGCTGGTCTTCTTCCGAGAGCAGGTACGGGAGCGGCGCAGGATCTGATTCGTCACGCTTCAAAGCCGGCCACCGAAAGGGCTCCAGCGCCTCGGCCGTAACAACCCATGGCGAGATCGATGTCACGAAATTCTTCGCAAGAAACGGTCCAAGCGGCTGGTACTCCCAACTCTGCACGTCTCGCGCCGACCAGTCATTTACGAGACAGAATCCGAAGACCTTCTGGCTGGCCGAATCAATCGGTATCGACGAGCCCAGCATGTTTCCGCCACCAACGAACACGCCCATCTCCAACTCATAATCCAGCGCCTTGCTCGGTCCGAACGTTGGCGGTTGCTGAGGATCGGGCCGTGTTTGCCCGGAAGGTCTGAACACAGGCGTTCCGCTGACCACGATCGACGACGCGCGCCCGTGATACCCGATCGGGATGTACTTGTAATTCGGCAGCAGAGGACTGTCTGGCCGGAACATGCTGCCGACGTTGGTCGCGTGAAAAATTGACGCGTAGAAATCCGTGTAGTCACCGATGACTGCGGGCATGAGCATCTCGACCGAGGCCATCGGAACCAGATGTCGCGAGAGTCGCTGCCGAAATCCCGCCGGAGCGTCGCTTCGCAGTAACTGGTTCAATCGCCGCCGCAGCGCCGACCATTGCTCCTGGTTCAACGACATCAGTTCGTTCAGACTCTCCGCCATGCAGGACTGGGCGGCGCGACTGGAGTCTCCGTCAAAGAAGCCTTCCATCTCCGCCCCAGCCATGTCGAGAATCACATCCCCGATGGCTACGCCAATGCGCGGCGCCTCGGTACTGGCAATATGGCGGAAGACTCCAAATGGCAGGTTTTGAATAGGAAAATCTGTCCCCGCGCGATTGGCCGATTCAATCCAGGACTTCGCGCTAGGGTCGTGCGTTTCGTTCAGGTTCATAAGAAATTGAGTGCGATAAGATCGCTGATCGGTTCTTCAAATGAGCACGATCCAAAAGAGGCAGCCAGCGCGCGCGACTCCAGCAGGCGCGCTTGCGACAGGCGGTGCCCGCACCATGTGACCGCATCCTCGTCGAAACCGAAATGCGCCGGATCGTCATCCAGCAGTAGAGCTTCCAGATCTTTTGCCGCAACACCATCGAGCAGGAATGCCGCCGCGAGGAAAACGTTCAGGAAGCCGTGCATGGTTCCGCTTGGCCCGTCTTTTTCATACGTCAGCGGCTTCATGCAGCGTACCGGATGATGCAATCCCGCCGTAGCCTTGAAAGCCACGTTTTCTGTCACGCATGCTTCGAGGAAGCGGAGGACCTGCTGCTCGGTTGGGAACATCTCCGGCGTCAAGCCACCGGTACGAACTTTTGCCCGCGCATGTGCCTCACCGATAGCTTTTACCAGTTCGTCCGGATCGCCGCCGCTCGGGACCTCGAAATAGACGAGAATGTGCTCCGGAACTTGCGCCTTCAGTTGGCGAACCGCGGCGGGATCGGAAGCCTTTGCCTCTATCGTGTCGATCAACGCGGAGTGCCGATGACGCCCATTGAAATCGGCAATGCACGCAAGGTCTTCTGCCGCCGTCTGGCCGATCAGCGCGCTGAGGTGCCATATCTCGCGACCGGGCGTGAAGTATTTTTCGAATTCTTCCAATCGTGCCGCGGGAACTACAAACCTGCCGAGCGCCCACGCGTGCCGCCCGCTCTTGTAGCGGGCATAGTTTGCGACTGCGTCCTCCATCTTGAGGCCCGCTGGCGGAAACAGCCCTGCGTAATCGATGAGCGAATGCAGCAGAATGTGCAGCGAATGCTTCACTCCGCCATGACGCACACCAACGGTTTCCATCGATTTGGCTCCGCTCAGCGCTTGTTGGGATCGAAATGCTTTTTCAGCGGCTGCCAGCACTCGAAGTATTCATGCTGCAGTTCCGCCGTGTCCATCGCGAACTTCGTGGGACGGCACACGAACCGCGTCTCGAACATGAAGGCCAGCGTCTCGCCGAAGAACTGCGGTTTCAACTCGGCATTCGACGCTCGCTCGAAACTGGTCGCGTCCGGGCCGTGCCCGCTCATGCAATTGTGCAGGCTCGCGCCACCCGGCAGGAAGCCCTCAGCCTTCGCATCGTATTCGCCATAGATCAGTCCCATGAACTCGTTCATGAAGTTGCGATGGAACCAGGGTGGCCGGAACGTGTGCTCTGCGACCATCCAGCGTGGCGGGAATACCACAAAATCGAAGTTTGCCGTGCCAGGGATCTCCGACGCAGACGTCAGCACCGTGTAGATCGAAGGGTCCGGATGATCGAAGGTGACCGAGTTGATGCAGTTGAACCGCGCCAAATCGTACTTGTAAGGGGCGTAGTTCCCGTGCCACGCCACCACGTTCAGCGGAGAATGGTTGTACTCCGCCTCCCAGAAATTCCCAAGGAACTTCGAGACGACCCGGAAATCCCCTTCGCGATCTTCATAGCTCGCTACCGGCGTCAGGAAATCTCTCGGGTTGGCCAAACCGTTTGCGCCGATCGGCCCCAGGTCCGGCAATCGCAGCAGCGCACCGAAGTTCTCGCAGATATAGCCGCGTGCCTGCTCTTCTTTCAATTCAACCCGAAACTTGATCCCGCGCTGGATGACGACGATCTCACCCGGCTTGGCGTCAATCCGGCCGAACTCGGTGTGAAGTACCACTTCACCCAGTTGCGGCACAATCAGCAACTCGCCATCAGCGCTGTAGAAGAACCGGTCCATCATCGACTGGTTGCACGCGTAGATGTGAATAGCAACGCCGCTGTGCATGCTCGAATCGCCGTTTCCGGCGATCGTGATCAAGCCGTCGACGAAATCTTTCTTCTCTTTCGGAATCGCGAACGGACTCCAGCGCAATTGATTAGGAGTCGTTGTAACTTCATCGAACGGCGTTCCCCGTATCAGTCCGCGATCGATCTGCCGGTACGGCTTGTGCATCACCGAAGGCCGTATGCGGTATGCCCAGGTTCGCCGGTTCGTCGCCCGCGGCGCCGTAAACGGCGTCCCGCTCATCTGCTCGGCGTAGAGTCCGTATGGACACTTCTGCGGCGAGTTCTGCCCTTCCGGCAGAGCGCCCGGCAGCGCCTCGGTCGCAAACTCACTGCCGAAACCGCTGTTGTACTTGAACTGCTCCGCCCTGGTTGTCGTCGCCATCAAGGCTCCTTGTGAACAAACCACAATACCCGTGCCCCGCATCCGCCGCAGGTCAACAAATGTGCGTCCCACCCTACAGATTGCCTCGTTTTGCCTGCTCCAACTCCAGTGCTTCGAACAGAGCCTTGAAATTCCCTTTGCCGAAGCCGCGACTGCCCTTGCGCTGAATGATTTCGAAGAACACCGTCGGACGGTCTTCCACGGGCTTGCTGAAGATCTGCAACAGGTATCCTTCCTGGTCCTTATCGACGAGGATGCCAAGCCGCTTGATCTCATCCATCGGCTCTTCGAGTTTGCCGACGCGATCCTGCAACGCCTCATAGTAGCTGTCAGGAACCCGCAGGAACTCGACCCCGTTCTGCTTCAACCGATCGACCGTATACAGCACGTCCTTGCACTGCAACGCCACGTGTTGAACGCCCGGTCCGCCGTAGGCCTCCAGGTATTCGTCGATCTGGCTCTTGCGCCTACCCGGCGCCGGCTCGTTGATGGGGAACTTGACCGAGTAGGAATCATCCGACATTACGATCGACATAAGCGCACTGTATTCCGTCGAGATATCCTTGTCGTCGAAGCTGATGTAGCGATGGAAACCGAAGATGTTCTTGTAGAAATCAGCCCACTCGTTCATCTTCCCGATCTCGACGTTCCCCACCATGTGATCGACTCGCAGGATTCCGACTTCCTCTCCCGGAACCTCGGCCAACTGGTATCCCGGCAGAAACGGACCGGCATAGTCCTTGAACGAGATCATTGAGTGAATCGTGTCGCCGTAGGTATGCACCGCCGCTCGCCGAATTGTCCCAAACTCATCCTTCAGGTCATGCGGCTCAACGGCCGCCTTTGCGCCCCGCCGCACCGCCTCGGCAAATGCAAAATCCGCATCTTCGACGTGCAGGCAAATGTCTTTTACCCCGTCACCGTGCCTCTTGATGTGCTCGGCAATTGGACCGTCGGCCGTAAGCGGCGTGGTGAGAACAAACGTAGTCTTGTTCTGCTGCAAGACATACGACGACTCGGTCCGGCAGCCGGTCTCTAATCCCTTGTAGGCGACTTGAGAGAACCCGAATCCCTTGCGATAAAAATAGGCCGCCTGCTTGGCATTGCCGACCCAGAATTCGACGTGATTGATCTTCTTCAGTTTTAGGGGGTTTTCCATCTCCTCACTCCACTTTACATATTGTA
Source organism: Terriglobia bacterium (assembly GCA_032252755.1). NCBI lineage: Bacteria > Pseudomonadati > Acidobacteriota > Terriglobia > Terriglobia bacterium. The sequence goes on along the minus strand of JAVUPY010000009.1, from coordinate 39,942 downwards.
AACGTGAGGCCGGATACGAACCAATGCCTCTGATAATGAGGCCGGGAGAGACTCGGATGGTGAGAGATTATTCTTCGGCGATGGCGGCCAGCACCGCGCCGCCATAATCAGCAAGCTTTTTTGGACCTATGCCGGGAATGCTCCGCAGGGCCTCAATGCTGGCGGGTTTCCGCGCCGCCAGTTCCTTCAGCACGCTGTCGTGAAAGATGCAGAACGCAGCGATGCCACGCTGCTTCGCCACCCCTGACCGCCAGACCCGAAGCCGCTTGAAACAGGCCTCGAAGTCCGCAACCGACTGGTGCCCGATTCCAGCCTCCGTCGCTACGGCAAGACTGTTTGTTCGCCCGGACTTCCGCTCTTTCGATCCTCCGATCGCGTGATCTTCCGATAATTTCGGGGGTGGCGTCGGATGCAGATTCACCAGTTCCTGCCCGGTCTCCGTGAGTTTCAACACCGGACGAGGAAATCCATTTCCGACATCCTGTTGCCGAAGATGTCCCGCTCGTATCATCCACTGGAATGCTGCTTCAATTTCGTCGCCGCGAGTGCCGCGAAGTGCACCGAAGCAGCGGAACCTGCTGTTTGCGCGCACTTGTTCGGTCTTCCCGGGAATGCCGCGGAGCACATCGGCGACCACCCCTCTCCCCCTGGCTGCCTTGGCCTCTTCCATCTCCTTTACGGCATGGAGAATATGCATCTGCATCACCATTGGGGGTTCTTCGATGCGCCGCGGCTGAAATGCCGGTGTCCCCGCCGCCCGCGGCGACCGTCTCTCGGCTTCGCACACGTCGCACCTACAATCCCGAATCTCGGCCGAGTCCCCGAAGTATTCCAGTATCTGCCGACGTCGGCACGACGGTTTGCTGGCATAGTCCACCATTTTCCAGAGCTTCGTTGTCGCGTGCTGACGCAAAGTCTCCAGTGTCACGGCGTCGAGTTGGGGGTTGTTCTCTCCCATCTTCTCGATAAAGAATTCCTGCGTGCGCCGATCGCGCGCGAGGTAAAGCAAGCGACACTCCGCCGGAGCCCCATCGCGACCCGCTCGTCCCGCCTCCTGGTAGTAAGCCTCCACGCTTCCCGGCAGGTTGCAGTGCAGCACGAAACGAAGGTCCGGCTTATTGATGCCCATTCCGAACGCATTGGTCGCGACTGCGACCGCCTCGCTCGCCTTCATGAATAGGTTTTGGCTATTCTGCCGCTCCGGCAACTCCATGCCCGCGTGATAGCCGACTACGACTTTTCCTGGCAACCGCTCCTGCAGAAGCGCGCAAACCGCTTCCGTCTTTTTCCGCGTCGAGCAGTAAACGATCCCGCTCCCGGCGTGACTCTTCACGAACCCAACGAGCGCGGCGTCTTTGGCAGCGTCGCTTTCAAAATATTGGCAGGTGTACTTCAAGTTCGGACGATCGAACCCCGTGACGTGCACCCGCGGCGTTCGTAGTGCCAGCCGTTCCACTATGTCTTTGCGTACCTGCGGCGTCGCCGTGGCGGTCACCGCAAAGCAGATCGGACTGCCCATCGCCGCCCGAGCCTCGGCCAGTCGCATGTAATCCGGACGGAAATCATGTCCCCACGAACTGATGCAATGCGCCTCGTCAATGACGAACAGCTGCGGTCGTAGCCTCTGCACCTGTGCCTGGAACAGCGGCGAAGCAAATCGCTCCGGAGCGATGTAGAGCAATCCCCGAAATCCGGTCGCAAGTTGCCGCGCAATTGCCCTCTGCTCCTGCGGAGGCTGCGTGCTGTTCAGCACCAGCGCCGGAATGCCCAACTGCTTCAGTTGCCGCGCCTGGTCGGCCATCAGTGAAATCAGCGGCGAGACAACAATTGTCAGGCCGCCGCGCACCACCGCCGGAAGTTGGAAGCAGAGACTTTTGCCCGCTCCCGTAGGCATCACGCAAAGCGTGTCGTGCCCGGCGAGTACATCATCAATAATCTCGCGCTGACGGGGACGAAAATCGATCAGCCGAAAATTCTCGCGAAGACTCTGCAGCAGGGGATCCATGGCACCAACTTCACTCTAACGGGAAGATGATCTCCATGGCGTGAAAAAGTGGGTGGTGAGAACAAAAATGGGAAAAATGCGGCGCCGTGAAAACCGGTTCACTTTATAGCGTCGGCCAAGGGAAGCGAGCACTCCGGAAAATTCGCAAACACCGGCGTCCTGCGTTCAACGTCTCGCTTGTGCTTCGCGTGCAACCAGATGAGCACCGCAACGCCGATCATTTCCGTGGGCCCAGTCGGTGGTAGAACCTGGAACAGGTGGCGTGCGTCATGGCAAAGAGCCGAGACGAACCACACACTGGCGGCTCCCGCCAACAGACTCGCGATCCATTCTTCCCGGCGGTAGGACATCGAAAAGCTCTCCGGAACTCAGGCACGATTCTAGGGGAGCAGCGCTGACAGACAAGAGAACGAAGGTAACTGCCCATTGGACCGAGGCCCGTCGGGTCAGGCCGCCCTGAGCACGATGCGCAGCAGTTCGCCTCGCTGCCATAGCCTCATCCTCGGCCCCCAACTCCCCGTCCCTCGACCGACTATCACGGTCATTCCATTGACGTTGTATCTACCTGTAAGCAGCGGAAAAGCCAGCCGTACCAGATATTTGAAAGGCCAGATCTGGCCGTTGTGGGTATGTCCCGAGAGCATCAGCCCGGCCCCGGCTTTTGCCGCCTGATCGGCATACACAGGTGTGTGCGAAAGGAACAAGGTCGCTCCGGATGCGCGCCCCGCCAGTGCCCGATCCACTGCCTGTGGCGCATCCTCCGATCCGCGCCGTCGAAACGCGACGTCGTCAACACCTGCGACGGTTAATCCCGGAAGAGGCTCAACGTGCTCGTCGTGCAAAACGCGGAACCCTGCGCGTCCAAACAGATCCACGAGAGGTCCTGCCCCGGCGTAAAACTCGTGGTTGCCGGTGACGAGGAACACTCCCTTTGGAGCCTTGAACTGTTGCAAAGTCGGAAGCCACTGATCGTGTGTGTCTTTGGGTGCCTCACAGATATCTCCAACCAGCAACAGCAGGTCCGGCCGCAGCGACGCAATTTGACTTGCCCGCGCGGTCGCCCAGCGCTCATCGATCATCGGGCCGAGATGCATATCGCTGGCGACGACCAGCACCGTTCCGTCCGCCGCCTTAGGCAGACCCTGCATCCGAACTTCGTAATTCGTCACCACCGGAGCACGGACTGCCTGTATCACTGAAATCGCAATCAGCAGGATGGCAGCAGCCAGAGCCACCGCACGAGTTGCCGGCACCCAGGACACAAACAAAGATCCGAAACCGGTCACGATATCCGCGGCCAGGAAAGAGATCAGCAGGATAAAAATGACCCCGACCCAATTCGCGCCGATGTATTCCAGGGCGTGCGAGAAGCTGTCCAGCCCGAAACGCTCCATCACACGCGAAACGATGTAGCTGGAACCGAGCAAAACCCCGCCCAGGACCAATGCCCAAGTGGGAAGATGCCCCGCGATGCCCGGGACGGAGGACAGGCGCACCAGCACGTACCAGTGCATCAGCCCCCAGATCAGAAGGAAAATGATGAATAGCAAGCGCAATATCCCCGCCTATTGTAGAAGACGGGCTCGGGCATCGGAAATTGTAACTGCCTGCCGAATTTCGCTTGGGATCCCGCTTTCCGGAAACTAGCTCTGCGGGTGTAGCCCTTTAGTTACGTCACATTTGCGCATTCTCACCGTAACATTCTGTCTCAACAATTCAGAAAACCTGAGTTGTTCAGATTCCGTGTGCGCCAGACGCGCGCGGCTGGATGGCACTTATGAAACCGAGCATCGGGCTTCTCTTGTTGGCGCTATGCACAACAGCAATGGCACAGGACACGACACCGGCGTCGTCACAGACCACCGCGCAGACTGAGTCGCGCACCACTAAGGCCATCAACTATCGCCATGCGTCCACCATGAAAGTTTCCCTGCAGGGCACGGATCTCATGCCACGCGCCTCAGGCGAAGCCAAGGTCCAGAGCCGCACCGGACGCACGGAGATCGAGATCAAGGTCTCCGGAATGGACGAGGCGACAAAATTTGGCCTCCAGTACCTGACCTATGTCGCCTGGGCGCTCAGTCCGCAGGGCCGCGCCGTCAATCTCGGCGAATTGATGCTCAAGAATGGCTCCAGCAAAATCCACGCAACCACCGATCTCCAGACCTTCGGCATGATCGTGACTGCGGAACCGTACTTCGCCGTCACCCAGCCCAGCAACCACGTCGTGCTCGAAAATGTGCTTCCCGCAAACAGTACTGCCAGCGAGGAGGAAATCGACTTCAGCTACCAGATGCTATCCCCGGGCGCGTACTCATCGACCAACACGCAGATCAAGGACGCGATCTTCGGGATCGACCGCAGCACGCCGCTGGAGTTGTTCGAAGCGCGCAACGCAGTTCGTATCGCGCGGCTCGCCAATGCCGAAAAGTACGCCGGGTCCGTCCTGGAGAAAGCCGAGCAGTCCCTGGCACAGGCTGAAACCAGCTACAGCCAGAAGCAGAACCGTTCACTGGTCGCGACCTATGCTCGCGATGCCGCTCAGACCGCCGAAGATGCGCGCGTGATGTCGCTGAAGAAACAGGAACAGGAGCGCCTCGAAGCCGAATCCGCAGCGCGCGAAGCCAAGGCCCGTGCCGAAGCGCAAGCCGAAGCCGAACGCCGGCGCCAGGCCGAAGAGGATCGTGCCAAAGCCGAAGCGGCCCTGAAGGAAGCCGAACAGATGAAGCAGCAGGCCGAGGCTGCGGCACAGGAAGCCGCAAAAGCAAAGGCCGAGGCCGAAGCAGCCCGTGCCGCCGCCCTTCAGCAGCAACAGGCGCTGGCCGCAGAGGCCGCCAAAGCGAAGCAGGCCGCTGATGAAGCCGATCGCCTCCGTCAACAGGCCGAAAAAGACAAGGCCGACCTGCGCGCCCGTCTTCTGCAGCAGTTGAACACGATTCTGGAAACCAAGGACTCCGCACGCGGTTTGATTTCCAACATGGGCGACGTCCTATTCGAGACCGGCAAATACGAATTGAAGCCCGTGGCTCGAGAACGGCTCGCGAGAGTCTCAGGAATCCTGCTGGCCTATCCGAGCCTGAATGTCGCTGTCGAGGGTTATACCGACAGCACTGGAAGCGACGATTTCAACCAGAAGCTTTCCGAGCAGCGCGCCGAAGCCGTACGCGATTACCTGGTGCAAGCCGGGGTTGCGGAAGCAGCTGTAACGGCACAGGGATTCGGCAAAGCACAGCCGGTTGCACCGAACGAGACAGCCGAAGGACGCCAGAAGAACCGGCGAGTCGAGTTGGTCGTGTCCGGAGATGCCATAGGCACGGGGACCGCGGACGAAACACCGGCGGCTCGTCCAGGCTCAAAACAATAGAATTTAAATAGGAGCGGGCGCCTTAACCGATTCTGCCTGAAAGATTCTCTTCGCGCTCGCTCTCTTCCTCGGCGGGATGTCCCTCCAACTCGAGCTCGGCCTGAGCGGTCTCAGTTTCCGCTCGGAACATCCGCTTGATGAAGAACGGCGGTATCAGGGTCGTGAATGCCGTCATGAAGATGACGATCGCATAGGTCGTCTGGCTGATGGCATTCATCTGCAATCCGATCAGCGCCACGATTAGAGCAACCTCGCCGCGCGGCGTCATTCCCATTCCGACCTTGAGCGCCAGCATTCGGCCCTCGCGGATTAATGGCAGGCCACAGCCCAGTATCTTCGAAATGAACGCCAAGACAGTAATGACGCTGGCTGCAATCACGACCTCACGGTTAAACACGTGAAGGTCGAGTCGCGCCCCCATTGTGAAAAAGAAGAATGGCGCGAGAAATTCATTGATCGCCTGGATCCGCGGCTGCAGATTCCACTCCGGCGAGTAGTCAGCGAAGATCAGCCCCGCGAAGAAAGCACCGATAATGGCGGCCATGCCGATCGTCGTTGATGCCACCGAGAGTCCAAGGCACAAGGCCAGCGCCAGGATCAATGGCGCATTATGCATCGAGAGCCGCTTCAGTCCCGGGCGTACACGGTTTATGAGCCGTGGGCCGATGAAGATCATGAATAGCGCAAATCCGATTGCTTCGGCCGAGATGATCGCGAGGTGCACCCAGTGAATTCCACCCCCCACGGCTAAGCTAGCCACCACGGCCAGCAGGATCATGCCGAGGATGTCGTCGAATACCGCCGCGCCAAGGATGATCTGAGCCGCATGCGACTTCAGGACGTGCAAGTCGCGCAGAATTCGCGCCGTGATTCCGACACTGGTGGCCACCATCGCCGCTCCCACGAATGCAGCTTCGTGAGTCTTGGCGTGCTGCAGCATTAGGTACCCGAACCCGAGAATGAATGGCAGCAGCACACCAAACAGCGCTACCCGGACCGACTTCGATCCCACCCGGATCAGATCCGCGGGACTGGTCTCCAGGCCAACGGTGAAGAGCAGGAAAATGGCCCCGATCTCCGCGATGGCGGTGACCGTCGCACTGGGAACAATGAACCCGGTGGCATAGGGGCCTAGCGCCACCCCCGCCAGGATCTCGCCCAGGACCGCCGGCATCCCGAGCCGTTCAAACAGCTCTCCGAAGACTTTCGCCCAGACGAAAATCGTGAAGAGTTCCAACAGCAGTGAGTCAGTTCCGTGCGGCATACTTTCGATGGGGAGCTATATTTTCACCCGAGGGCCCCTGGAGCAGCCAGCAAATTCCAAAGTCTCTGCTGCTCCTGTTCGCAAGGCGGCACAAGTCCAAAATTCCCTTTCCTCCACCGCGAGCGTGGCAACGCTTTGATGCATGAATTGCAAAACCAGCTCTCGAATTTTGCTGCGTGACTCACGATTCATGCCATCTTAGATAGTGTTCCTATGATTCAACTGATTCAACGCTTTCAGAAACCCATTAATCTTGCGGTGGGAACGCTGCTGAGCGCCGTGCTCGCTGCTTTGCTCACGTTCCTGTTTCACAAGTCCGCAATCCGAGGGTTTCTGCCGATTGCCTTTATTGTGGTGCTGGTTCTCCTCTCCCGGCAATTCGGTTTAGCTGTAAGCCTCGCCGGTTCTTTGAGCGCGGCGATCGTTTTCTCCCTCTTCCTGTTCCCGCCGGTGGGCAGCGCTCGCGTGGAGAACGACGCCGCCCGCATGAACATCGCATGGATGATTCTGGGCGCCGTGGCTGTTTCTTACCTGCTTTACCCAACGAATCCGATGGATAATAGCCGCAGACACTAGTCGTGCTCGTCGGCTGGTCTCGGCGTAGCGCAACGGCGCGCGGGCATTGCTGCATCCAATTCACTTCGACTACGATCACGGCGTGAACGCCGATTACAGGAGGCCGAGTGGCAACCGCCCAGCTCCCAACTGGTGCTCAGCGGGTCGCGAAGTCCCCGTTTTACTTTAATACCGCGGCCTATCTCCTCCGAATCTGCCGTGAAAGCGCGACCACTCTTGGCGAACTGTTGGACGCGCTGCGGGTCGTTCCTGACGATTCGATTTTCCAGCACACGTTCCGCACCTTGCAGGAGCACCATTTCATTCCAGAGGGTTTTTCCAACGATTTCGCCCATTGGGCATTTTCCGCCTGCAATGAGGTTGCCCTCGCTGAGCAACTGGCTTCCCTCGATGTCCGAGAATACACGTCCATTCCGACCTTGCGAGGCCGCATCATCAAAACCATTGAAGATTACCTTCAGCAGACTCCTCGCGCCCGGGACCGTGTTGCCCTGGAACCGTTCTACTTCTGTACCTCGGATACGATCGTGATTCCCACTCCAATGGAGGCGCGCGATTTACCTGAATTTATCGATGCCATGGAGAAGGTGAACCTGCACAGCATTCACTACCACTTCATCGAGGCTCGGCTGAGGCTAAAACTCACGTCCAACGATTTCTCGGAATGGCTCGAAAACGAGATGGGACTCCCGGCGGTGGCCGCACGGCTGAACCGCATAGACATTTACACTGCTACGCTGCAGGAAGTTCGGCAGCAGATCGTACGCACACTGCGCTCAGTGCTTTGATTCGGAGAGAAGAGAAGATGGACGAACAAAAAGACGATCGCTCACCCACTCTAACTCCTGAAAGGCCGGCCTATGGCGATCTGGCTCCGGATCATCCGGCCGCTCCGTTCATCGAACGTCGGCGGAAACCGCGCATCAGCACCACCCCGCCCGAACCAGCTCCGCCGCCGAAACTGGACGACTACATCCCTGTCGTTGGTCAGGCAAATATCGACGAGTTGCGCTTCCTCGCACAGCGAGTGTGCGGCAAGACCGTGAAGATGGTGAACTCCACATCGATGGGCGGCGGCGTTGCCGAGATGCTGAACCGGCTCATACCGCTCATCTCCGAACTCGATGTGCCCACGAAATGGGAGGTTATCACCGGCGGCAACGACTTCTTCGAAGTCACAAAGGCATTTCACAACGCGTTGCACGGCGGCGAATACACCCTCAGCAAAGCAGCCCGCGAACTTTTCCTGCTCTATAACGAACAGAACCGCAAGCGAATGCAGTTCAACGAAGACATCGTGGTGATCCACGATCCTCAGCCTGCCAATCTCGTCTGCAGCAAACCTGAGTCGCACGCGAAATGGATCTGGCGATGCCACATCGATCTCTCGCATCCCAACTCCGAGGTCTGGGGATTCCTGCGCCCCATGATCGAACAGTATGACGCCTCGATCTTCAGCTCACCCGCGTTCTCGCGCCAGCTTCCCATCCCGCAATATCTCTTTTATCCCTGCATCGACGCCCTCTCGGAGAAGAACAGATCTCTCGATGATTCCGTCATCGCAAGGGTCTGCGACGACTTTGGCATCGACCGCAAGCGCCCCATCGTCACCCAGATTTCGCGCTTCGATCGCCTTAAAGATCCCGTCGGCGTCATCGAGGCCTATAAGCTCGCCAAGCGTTACGTCGATTGCCAACTCGTGCTCGCCGGCGGCGGAGCCTCGGACGACCCCGAAGGCGCGGCCGTTTTAAAGGAAGTGCAGGAAGCAGCCGGAAACGATCCCGACGTCATCATTCTCAATCTGCCGCCATGGGCGGCCCTGGAGATCAATGCCCTGCAGCGGGCATCCACCATCGTGATCCAAAAGTCTCTGCGCGAAGGCTTTGGTCTTACCGTCGCTGAGGCGCTATGGAAGCAGAAACCCGTCATCGCCTCCGCCGTCGGCGGAATCCCTGTTCAGGTCATCCATAAGCTCACCGGCGTCCTCGTGCACTCGGTCGAAGGCGCCGCCTACCAGATGCGTTATCTGCTGACCCATCCAGACTTCGCAGCCCAGCTCGGCCGCAACGGTTATGAGCACGTGAAAGAAAATTTCCTCATGACGGCCAACGTTCGCCGATACCTGCTGCTCTTCCAAATCCTCCTCGGAGTATCACAACCGGTCCACGCAAACTCGAAGTAATCTCTGCAATGTTGGCCGTGCGGCCGAGCGGCGCACACAGAAGCTCGCAAATGCGGTATCGTATCTCGTCATGCGACGTGTCGTTCTCCCCCTGTTTCCCCTGATCCTCGTTGCCGCAACTTTTGCGCAGCAGCCGAAAGTCTTCCGTATTGACCCCGTAGCGCCGGTTCCGCAGCTTCGGAAGGAAGCTCTGGCCGCCAAGCCGCCGGTTGAAAAGGGTACTTTCCGGAAGCCCGATCTCGTCGAACTGGTCACTCTCGATCCCACGATCAAGCTCGACATTCGCTACGCGACCAGCAACAACTTCCTTGGCACACCGATGTATACGCAGGCCCGTGCCTTCCTGCAGCGCCCTGCGGCGGAAGCCCTGGTCCGCGCCAGCCACGAGTTGAACAAAGAGGGATACGGTCTGTTAATTCATGACGGCTACCGCCCCTGGTATGTCACAAAGATGTTCTGGGACGCGACCCCGCCGGATAAGCACGAGTTCGTCGCCGACCCTGCCCACGGTTCCAACCACAACCGCGGATGCGCCGTCGACCTGACCCTCTACGACCTCAAGACCGGCCGCAAGGTGCCCATGCCCAGCCTCTACGACGAGATGAGCGAGCGCGCGTACCCGACCTACAAGGGCGGCACCGAACAGGAGCGCCACACCCGCGACCTCCTGCGCGCCGCCATGGAGAAGCAGGGCTTCACCGTCTACGAATACGAGTGGTGGCACTTCGATTACAAAGATTGGAAACAGTACCCGATCATCAACATTCCGTTCGAGAAGCTGGGCGCGACCAATCAGGGATCCTAGATACTCGGGGGTGGGTACTTCGAGAATCGTGTTTCTTGCCAATACCTGGTACCCGGTGCCCTGATAAACTTCCGCCATGCCCTTTCGCAAAGCTCCCGGCAATACCGGGAGATCGGGAACGCAGGAAATGTTCAGCTCGCCCCAAGCCTCTGATGACGAGCCTGTTCTCGTCGCAAATATCGACGGTGGCGCGCGCGGCAACCCCGGCCCTGCTGGGTACGGCGTTGTACTTCAGGACGCCTCGGGAGCAAAGATCGACTCCCTCCACGAATACCTTGGCGCCCAGACCAATAATTTCGCCGAATATTCCGGACTGGTCGCCGCGCTCGAATATGCCCTCAAGAACGGCTACAGCAGCCTGAAAGTGCGCAGCGACTCCGAACTTCTCGTCAAACAGATCAAAGGGGAGTACAAGGTCCGCAGCGAAGCCCTGTTCGACATCTATCGTGAAGCCAAGGACCTCATCCGCAAATTGGACTCATTCCACATCCAGCACGTCTATCGCGAGCAGAACCGCGAAGCGGATCGCCTCGCGAACCTCGCCATGGATCAAGGGACGGGCAAAAGGACCGCCGCTCCCCAGCAGAGTAGCGATGCGAAGGAAGTCACCGGAATTGTCACTGGAGGGGTAGTGCACTTTTTGGAGGGCAGCCTGCCCGAAGGCGCCAAGGTCGTTGTGCGCCTTAAACGCTGATTGATCCCCGTCAATCCGCGGTTACTTACTTAGCTCTTTCTTCACCGTCTCGCTGACCAGCTTGCCATCGACTCTTGCCCCGCCGAAGCGTGCCATGGTCGCCTTCATTACGTTGCCCATGTCCTTCATTGTCGGCGAACCCATCTCCGCAATCACGGCCTTTACCGTTGCGACTATCTCGTCCTCGCCAACGGCCTTGGGCATATAGCCCTCGATGATGGTGATTTCGTCCGCCTCTTTTTGCGCCAATTCCAGGCGGCCGCCCTTCGTGAACTGCTCGATCGAGTCCTTCCGCTGCTTGATCAGCGTCGAGAGCACGGCGATCTCTTCTTTTTCATCGAGTGGCGCGCGCTTATCAATTTCCTTATTCTTCAGCGCGGATTTCGCCATCCGCAGCGTCGACAGCCGAAGCTCCTGCTTCGTCTTCATCGACTCAACAATATCTTTCTGAATTCGTTCCATGAGGCTCATGCGGAGAATTATATCTGCCGATATGACCAAAGTGCGGGTTACGGCAGTGTCCTTTAGGACCCTCCGCGGTTATTGGCAGCGCCATCAATGCGCGATATGATTCGCCCCAAAGCGTGAATACCGCAGCTTTTGCCGCTCGCGCTGCCTCGCGGAAGGCGATATCTCCGTGTAAGGACGTCGATTCATGTATCTGAACCCGGTCGCCATTTCCGTCGTCATCGTCGCCGCCGTCGTCTTTTTCGGCGCGTTCATCGCCTATTTTCGCGACCGGAAAGTCTATGGAGGCCATAAAGAATACGCCGCCGACGCCCGCGACCTCGCCAAGAAACTCAACGGCGAAATTTTCCGCGACGGCGATGACCTCGTGATCAATGGTACGCAGGGTGGCCGCGAAGTCGTCGTCCGCCTCAGTTACGCCGAGAACACCCCCGGCCTGCACATTCGAATGGCCGCGCCGGCAAATTTCCGTATGACGGTAGTACCCAAGGGCGCCCGCACCAGCGAAGGCAAGGTCCAGGTCCGGACCGGCGACGATTCCTTTGACGCCCGTTTTCTTACCAAGTCCGACCATCCCACGCAAGCCAAGATGTTCCTTGGCAGCAAGGGCGTGCTGGCGGAACTCGGTAAACTCGGCTGCCTGGCAAAAGGGTTCATCAACATCTCCAATGGCACGATCGAGTTCAGTGAAGCTCTCGTCCCAACGCCCGACACCGGCAAGCACATTCGCGAGCATTTGCACTCCATGGACCGTGTCGCCTCCGACCTGGCCCGTATGCCATTCGCCGATCGCGTCGAACTCAAACCGCTGAAGCGTGATCGACGCCTGGTGCTCCGCCTGGCGATCGTGGCCGGAATCATCACCGCGCTGGTCGGGATCATCACTGCCGCGCAGCAACCCGTCACCGCTCCGCTGCCCGCCGGCGGCACAGGACAGTACGTACCGCCCGGAATGAGGGCAATAGACGCCGCCAGTCTCGGCTCATTACGTGGATGGCACCTCGCGACCGCCGATGAACTCGACCCCGACGCCGCCGCATGGGCGCGCGATGCCGGTCAGAAGTCCACCGGCAAGTTCGCCGCTGAGTTCGATGGTCAGCGCCAAGCCTTGAAGGACTCCGTTTACCTGCTCGTGAACAGTGACGGCCAACGACGCGTCGTCATCATCATCAACGACAAAGTTCGGTACGACGTGAAGTACCCTTACATTGCCGTTGCCGCTGTTATTCCGAAATCCAATTTCTCAAGGATTCAGTGGAAGACAGCCGATCCGAGGCAGCCCGACGGCGACGCTCTTCTCTTACTCCGCGATGCCAAGGACCGCAGTTCTGGATTAGTTTTGTATTTCAGTGACGGCAAGCTTGAATCTGCGGTACCCTCTGATTATCAAACGATCAGTCTCCTGGAGTAATCCCTCCCGGAGTTCAGCGGAGCCAAAACATGTTACGCAAGAGCCGGCTGTTCACGCCGGGGCCGACGCCGCTTCTTCCTGCGGCGCAGATGGCAATGGCCTCGGCAGACTTTCACCATCGAACCGCGGAGTTCCGCGAACTGTATAAGCGAACCCTTGCCGATCTGAAAACCTTCATCGGCACAAGAAATGACGTGCTTCTGCTCGCGGCTTCCGGCACGGGCGCCATGGAGGCATCCGTTTCCAATCTAACCTCGCCGGGCGACAAGGTCCTGATCCTGACCGCCGGAAAATTCGGGGAGCGCTGGGCTTCGCTCGCAAAAGCCTTCGGCTGCACCATCGAAACGGTTACGGCTCCCTACGGTGAAACCTTCGACCTCGAGCAGGTGAAGGTGAAGCTCGAAGGCGCTCGCGTCGTCTATATGCAGGCCACCGAAACTTCCACCGGTGCCCGTCACGACGTGAAAGCAATCGCGAATCTCGTGAGGCCCACCGATGCCCTTCTTGTGGTCGACGGCATCACCGGGCTCGGCACGACCCATCTCGACGTGGACGGCTGGGGCGTGGACGTCATCATCGGCGGCTCGCAAAAAGCTGTCATGGTACCGCCCGGACTCGCCTACCTCTCGGTCAGCGAAAAGGCTTGGGAGCGCATGGTCCGCGCCAAGCAACCGCGTTACTACTTCGACCTCTACAAGGAACGCAAAGCCGCTGCCAACGGCGAATCAGCCTACACTCCTGCTACCTCGCTCATAGCCGCACTTGCCGCCGCGATGGAATACATCCGCACCATGGGCAAGGGAGACCTTGCCACCGGCCGCGAAGCTCTCATCGACAATGCCGAGACCGTCGCTGCCATGACGCGCGAGGCCGTGCTGGCTCTCGGGCTGAAGCTGTTCGCCCCGACTTGCCCCGCCGCCGCCGTGACCGCGGTCCTTGTTCCGGAGGGGCTGGACTCCGGCGCAATCGTCAAAGAGTTCCGCGAACGCTTCGCTTCGGTCGTCGCCAACGGCCAGGGCGAGATGAAGGGCAAGCTCTTCCGCATCGCTCACCTCGGCTACTACGACTACCTCGACACTATCGGCATCGTCGGCGCGCTGGAACACGTACTGGCGAAAGTGCAGAAACCGAAGCACATCGAGTTCGGCACAGGCCTCAAGGCAGCGCAACTGGCATACCTGCGCTGCACCGCCGAACTCCAGGAAAAAGCAAAAGCTTGAAAACAGTTCTCAGTTCTCGGTTCTCAGTTATCAGTTGAGCAGTTATGGTTTTTTACTGAGAACCGCCAACTGGGAACTGAGAACTTTTCCTGTTTTTCAGCGATAATTCTTTCATAACAACGCATTCCTTGGGACAACTCAAAATGAAGATCGTCATTGCGGAGAAAATCTCTCCCGCCGCTATATCTCTCTTTACCGAAGAACCCGGGTGGAATGTTCTGACCGCCGAACAGGTTTCCGGCAATCTGCCCAGTGAACTCGCCGACGCCGACGCCCTCATCGTGCGCTCGGCCGTTCAGGCCGATGCCGACCTGCTGCAACATGCCGGCAAGCTCCGCGTCATCGGACGCGCCGGCGTGGGCGTCGACAACATCGACCTCGACGCCGCTACGAACAAAGGCATCGCCGTGATGAACACGCCCGGAGCCAACGCCGTCGCCGTCGCCGAGCACACGCTCGGGCTCATGCTCGTCATGGCGCGCCATCTCTGCCGCGCTAACGAACTGATGCACGCCGGCAAATGGGAGAAGAAATCGCTGCAAGGCAGCGAACTCCGCGGCAAAACTCTTGGCGTCCTAGGCCTTGGCCGAATCGGCGTCGAAGTCGCGAAGCGTGCGCTTGCTTTCGGCATGCGCGTCGCCGCCTACGATCCCTTCGTCCCTCCAACCGTCGCCGAGCAGGCCGGCGTGGACCTCAAGCCGCTCGATGATGTCCTGAAAGCCGCCGATTACCTCTCTCTTCACATGGCGCTCACGCCGCAGACGTCGGGCATTATCGGCGCGGAGACCATCAGCAAGATGAAGAAAGGCGTCCGCATCGTGAACTGTGCCCGCGGCGAACTCGTCGACGAAGCCGCAGTAGCCGCCGCCATCAAAGAAGGCCACATTGCCGGCATGGCAGCGGACGTGTTCCGCGAGGAGCCACCGAAGACTTCGCCACTTATCGGCCTCCCGCAGGTAATCGCCACACCGCACATCGCCGGTTCCACCAATGAGGCACAGGACGCCGTGGGCATTCAGATCGCGCAGCAGGTCAAGGAGTACCTGAAGCACGGTGTCATCCAGAACGCCGTCAACGTGCCCTCGATGACCGAAGAGGAGTACCAGCAAACCCGCCCCTTCATGATCCTTGGGGGGAAGCTGGGCGCATTCGTCGCGCAGGTGACGAACGGCCGCCCCGAACAGGTCACCATTCGCTACACCGGAGACCTCGGCCGCTGGAAAACAGAATTGGTGAAGAACTCCGTCGTGATGGGAATCCTGAACGTCACGCTTGCAGGCTCAGCCAATCTCGTCAACGCCTCAAAAATCGCCGCTGAGCGTGGGGTCCAGATCATGGAAACCCGCAAGGAGCGCGCAGGTGGAGGCGCCGCGAATACCCTCTCCATCGAACTTCGCGCCGGCAGTGAAACCCACGAGATGCGCGGCACCGTCCTGCACAGCGACCAACCTCGCCTGCTCGCCGTTGACGGTATCGACGTTGAAGCCCCACTCGGGCGCAACCTCCTCTACATGCGGAATCAGGACGTTCCCGGAGTAATCGGCAACGTCGGGACCATTCTCGGCGACAACAAGGTAAACATCGCCGACTTCTCGCTGGGCCGCCGCGGAGACGTAACTTCCAAGGGCTCCGCGATCGGCATCGTCCATCTCGACGGACCCGTGTCGGAAGCTGTGGTGGAGAAGATCAGGGAAGTAGCGGCGGTAGTAGAGGCAAGAGCCGTAGTACTTTGATTGATCCTATCCTTCTGGCTGCCGTAGCTTCCTTGCCTCTGCCAGTGCCGCGATGCTGTGCGTCAGGTTCTGCAAGGTCACGATACCGACCAGGTGCTCGCCATCGACGACCGGAATAATCGAAATCCCCGTCTGACCGATGCGCCGGAAAAGCGAGGCCAGAGTTTCGTTCCGTTGCGCAATCTGGAAGAACCGGTTCATCGCGCCCTGTACGTAGCCATTTCCCTGGATTCGCAGCGTTTCCATGATGCGCTGGCGTGAAATCGTCCCCACCATGTCGCCGCCGCGAACCACCGGAAAATCGTCCTGCAGCGAGTGCACCACCTTGTGCAGCGCGTCCTCCAAGGTATCCGCAGGCGAGAGCGTCTTGAAGTCCGTGAGCATCACGTCTTCCATGCGGACCTGCTCCAGCACGGATTGAAATATTGCCGAACGGTTCTCGATCTGCGCACCGAAGAAGAGGATAACGGCGATCATGGTTAGCCACGGGTCGCGCATTCCGGCACCGATCACCAGCAGGCTCAGCGCGAACATTTGCCCGATCATGACCGAGCGCCGCGTCGCCGTGAGGTGGTCCATGCGATAACTCATCCACGCCCGCAGTATGTGCCCACCATCCAATGGATAAGCCGGCACGAGGTTGAACGCCCCAAGGAAAAAGTTCGTCCAAACGAGGCTGCGGATCAGGTTGGAAGCGGAAACCCAGGGCTGCGCCCACAAGTTGGCCTGAGGAAAGAAGAGCAAAGCACCGGTTCCGAAGAACACAGCGAGCACCAGGTTGACCATCGGCCCGGCCAGCGCAATTCGGATGTCTCGTTTGGGATTCGGCTGGGTCCGGGTCTGGTCGTCCATCAGCGTGACTCCGCCAATCGGCAGCAGGACGATCGATCTCACAACCACCCCGAACTTCATTGCCGTCACGGC
The DNA here is from genome assembly GCA_032252755.1 of Terriglobia bacterium. Classification (NCBI taxonomy): domain Bacteria; kingdom Pseudomonadati; phylum Acidobacteriota; class Terriglobia; species Terriglobia bacterium. The sequence goes on along the minus strand of JAVUPY010000009.1, from coordinate 23,296 downwards.
ATGACCCAGTTCGTGCAATATCACCGACCCAAAGATGATGCCCAGCAGCACCAGCGACCGGACGCCTCCAAGTGTGCCGCTCCGAACCGAGCCCGTGGCCACAAGGAAAATCAACAGCAATGCAAAGGTCGCGTGAATGCGCAGTTCGACCCCGAAAATCCGTCCCACCGGAATAGACCAGTTCTTCATTTAGTGCAGCCGTTGGACCCAGCTTCTATGATTCTATACAGTTTAGACGTCGGAAAGTTCAGCTGCGTTCCAGGAATCGAAGATGCGCGTCATCGCGGGAAAATACCGAAGCCGAACGCTGCAATCGCTCCCGGGCGACGAAACCCGCCCCACCTACGATCGGCTGAAGGAAACCCTCTTCAATGTGCTGGCGTCCGCCGGCAAAATCGATGGCGCTGTTTTTGTCGATTTGTTTGCTGGAACGGGATCGATCGGGATAGAGGCACTGAGCCGTGGGGCGTCACAAGTGTACTTTGTGGAATCGGGCAAGAGGGCTGCCCAGACGATCCGCGCCAATCTGCAATCCCTCGGCATCATGGAAACCGTCGAGGTCATCGAGCAGCCTGCGGCAGAGGCGTTACGCTTGCTGCGTGAAGCTGGACTTCACCCGGACGTGATCTTTCTCGACCCGCCTTACAGCATGCACGGTGCTTACGCACGAGTGCTGCGCATTGTTGCTCAAGGTGGATTGTTGACGGACGGCAGCATCGTGGTCGCGGAACACGAAAAGCGCTACGACCCGGGCGAAGGTGCAGGACACCTTAAACGGTATCGCAGACTCGACCAGGGAGATTCATCCCTGAGCTTCTACCGGATGAACGTCACCGTGGAGCCTGTGTCGTCCTGACTGCCGGATGTGGATGTGGTGCGAAGAAACGCCACCACTCGCGCGAAAACACCGCCCCAAGCAATTCCAGGAAACTGAACTTTGACGATCGGATAGACCAACCCATCGCTGCCCTGTTCATAACCATAATTTCGTTCTTTTATGCTTATGGGAACACCATGGCGCAGGTATAGTTGCCAACACGATTGTGCAGCGAAGCCGCTGGAGATGCGGTGAACGTTGCTACATCATTAAATCATTGGCGCGCCGAAGGATGGGATACTGCCGCTCCAGTAACTCGTTCTTCACCCGGTTCAGGCCGAAAACACAGGCCTCGAACTCGTGCGAGAGTTTCGCGAATAGAGGCGCCACTTTAGCGTACTCGAACTGCTCGAACGTCGAGACAATGTAGTAGCTCTCCTTGCCTGCTTTCATCCAGTCGATAAAGTTCTCAAGCCTCTGCCGGCGCAAGCGGAAATGATTGAGGCTTTCCGGGTACATCCCCGTGCAGAACAGCGTGTAATCGCCAATGTGCTTGCGCACCTGCCGCTCGCGATCAAAGGATGGCGCTGGGCCGAACACCGGGTCCGATTCCAGCAGCATTTCGCCGACGTCATGTAACGGCCTCCCGGCAGCATCACGGATCTTGTATAACTGCTCACATTCGCAGAAGTCGGTCAGCATGCTGGCAACGTACGCCTGCAACTCGCCGTCACGCAGCCCAATTTCCTGCTCAAAGTGCTCCTGCACGCGCTCCTGGAAGAACGCACGCAAAGGATGGGATTCCGGAATCGTCATTTGGTCACCTTCCCCGGGTCGCTGCCATCACCTCAGAAAGCGGCGCTGGGGCTCGCCCCTCGATTCGCCACAATTCTGTGACGCTGTAAATAGCCCGAATCAGTTCCAGATGCAATACCTGGAACCGGACTGCTCACTATCGAAAGACAAATGCACTAATAGGTTAGAGGAGCACGATTGTGAAAAGGGTTGTAGAATCGCGGGTCTCCGGGCGCCCCCGCTTTAATCAGCACTCGCATGCTGACGCTGCTAAAACAGGCCGAACCTCTATTGAAACCAGCCCCAACCACCAGCGACAAGCCACGGTCTTGCCCCTTAGCGCCCTTTGCGTCCTCCGCGTTAATCTTTTCTCTGGAGGCTCAAATGTCACGCCAGAACATTTCCAGCGGCACCGTGTGGGAACCCAAAGTTGGCTACTCGCGGGCGGTGCGCGTCGGACCCTGCATTCACGTCGCGGGAACCACCGCGACTGCTCCCGACGGCAGCATCATCGGGGTCGGCGACTTCTATGCACAAACAGTTCAAGTGCTCAAAAACATCTCCTCGGCCCTCACGAAGGCCGGAGCATCCTTGAATAACGTCGTGCGAACGCGCATGTTCGTCACCGACATTTCGCACTGGGAAGAGATCGGGCGGGCCCACGGCGAGTTCTTCCGCGATATTCGGCCGGCAACCTCCATGGTCGAAGTCAAAGCCCTGATCTCGCCGGAGATTCTCGTGGAAATTGAGGCGGACGCAATCGTCGAATAGCCCGCGTTCGATTCGGCCCCCCGGCATGGGAATGGACGAAACCCTCGCATCGGCATATATTCCTTATTCCGCACGCTGTTTTTGGGCTGGCGAATAAAACAGGACTTTTATGAGCATTCTTGATATCTGTGATGAAACCCATGCCTCGGTGCCCTTAACTACCACGGCTGCCGAAGCCATTCGCGAAATGTTGGACAAGCACACCGGTGCCACCGCGGTCGTCGACGAAAATCGGGTGGTCGCCGGGATATTCACCGAGCGCGACGTTCTCCGTAAGCTTTCCCTCGATCCGCGACTCGCTAAGGACATCCCTGTGCGGGAAGTCATGACCACACCCGTCACCCTGGCCACAAGAGACATCTCCATGGCCGAAGCCCTCAACGTCATGGTGGAGTCTCACTACCGGCACCTCCCCATCGTCGACGAACACGGCCGGTTGTTGGGAATGCTGTCGATTCGCCACGTTCTCCAGGCAAAGATCGACGAACTCGCGTCGCAACTGGAGCATGCTCAGCACGCGTAGCTTTGCCACGTATACAGGAACCCTCTTTGGAGGGTTTTCCTTTCGCGCCTTTGCGCCGTCTGGGTTGCTCTGTTTTCGGCTGTTATAATCAACGATTAAGCACATGGCTCGAACGCAATCTGTAAGCTCGCATTCCTCTCGCAAACGAATCCGCTCTACAACGGTTCTGTGCGTCCGCCGCGATGGCAAGGTTGTCATGGCAGGCGACGGACAGGTCACCATGGGCGATCACGTCATGAAGCACGGCGCGCGCAAAATCCGCCGCCTCTACCAGGACAAGATCCTCGCCGGCTTTGCCGGTTCCACCGCCGATGCCTTTTCGCTGTTCTCTCGCTTCGAGTCAAAGCTCGAGCAATACCAGGGCAACCTCGGCCGAGCCGCCGTCGAACTCGCCAAGGACTGGCGCACTGACAAAAGCCTTCGCCAGCTCGAAGCCCTGCTCCTCGTGGCCGACAAGGAGCAAACCTATCTCCTGAGCGGCACGGGCGATGTCATTGAACCCGACGATGGGGTAGCAGCAATCGGGAGCGGTGGTCCCTACGCGACGGCCGCGGCCATGGCCCTCATGCAGCACACGCAGCTCGACGCAAGAAAGATTTGCGAAGAAGCAATGCGAATAGCTGCCCAGACTTGCATCTACACCAACGAAAAGACGACGATAGAAGAGCTGTAACGACCTGGCCTGGCACTCTGCCCGGAAGGTCATTGGATTGGAGTAGCAGTGGCTATTTATCTCCCAGGAACCGTTGAAGAAGAACAGGTCGCCCTCGACGAGTTGACGCCACGCGAAATCGTAGCCGAACTCGACAAGCATGTTGTCGGCCAGCACGAGGCCAAGCGCGCCGTTGCTGTCGCCCTGCGCAACCGCATGCGCCGCCAGAAACTCACGCCCGATCTCGCTGAAGAAGTCATGCCCAAGAACATCATCATGATCGGGCCCACCGGCGTCGGCAAAACCGAGATCGCGCGCCGCCTCGCCAAGCTGGCGAACTCACCTTTCCTCAAGGTCGAAGCCTCCAAGTTCACCGAAGTCGGCTACGTCGGCCGAGACGTCGAATCCATGATCCGCGACCTCATCGAGATCGCCATCGAGATGGTTCGCGAAGAGAAGCTCGAGGACGTCTCGGACAAAGCAGAGTTGAACGCCGAAGAGCGCCTGCTCGACCTTCTCCTGCCCATCTCCGGCCCGGTGCCAGTAGATGGCGGCAACTCGATGGGATTCGGTTCGCAACCAATACTCGCCGGCGAATCCAACTCCCGCACCCGTGAGAAACTTCGCCAGCAACTTCGAGAGGGCAAACTCGACGAACGTATTGTCGAACTCGAGGTTCGCGAGAAAAGCATGCCTGCCTTCGAAATCATCTCCAACCAGGGCGTGGAGGAGATGGACATCAACATGAAGGACATGCTGCCCAACATCTTCGGCCAGCGCACCAAGAAACGGAAGATGAAGGTCAGCGAGGCTTTCGAGTACCTGATCTCCGAAGAAGAGCAGCGCCTCATCGACATGGACCAGGTGACGCGCATCGCCCTCGAACGCGTCGAGAACTCCGGCATCATCTTCCTCGACGAAATCGACAAGATCGCCGGGCGTGAAGGCGGCCATGGCCCCGACGTCTCCCGCGAAGGCGTCCAGCGCGACATCCTGCCCATCGTCGAAGGCACAACGATCAACACACGCTACGGCATGGTCCGCACCGACCATATCCTGTTCATCGCCGCCGGGGCATTCCACGTCTCCAAGCCCAGCGACCTCATCCCCGAACTCCAGGGCCGCTTCCCCATTCGCGTCGAGTTGAAATCGCTCACCGTCGAAGACTTCATCAAGATTCTCACCGAACCAAAGTCGTCGCTTGTGAAGCAGTACACCGCCCTGCTCGAAACCGAGGGTCTGAAGCTGGAATTCACGAAGGATTCCCTTGAACAGATCGCGAACTTCGCCGCGCGCGTGAACGAGTCCACGGAAAACATCGGCGCCCGCCGCCTGCATACCATCATGGAGCGCGTGCTCGACGAAATCAGCTTCAGCGCCCCGGAGATGAAGGAAAAAGACGTAACCATCGACGCCGACTACGTTCGCAAGATGCTGGCCGACGTCGTCAAGGACCAGGACCTCTCACGCTACATTCTGTAACGTTGAAAAAATATCCGTGCCCCACATCTGCCGTTTTGGCAGATGTGGGTTTAGAACCTTTCACACCTCCAGGGATTCTCTTTCGCCGAGACGATGGAGTTCTGAATTGCCTAGCGGCCCGATTCGCCCGGCGGCGGATCTCTTACTCGTTCGAACTTCTCAGAAGTGATGTCTCTGCATCTTGAGAGTCGTGCGGCATGTAGTAATAACCCCGCCGCGACTGAATTTTGTATCCGCGTGGCGCACGAATCGAAATCTTCCTGTATCGCCCGTCCGCTGTGCGATTTACCGGCGTGTAGCCGATGCTGTAATGATGGCGTAATTCATCCGCAATTTGCAGCAGAGTACGTTCCAACCCCTTCAACTTCTTGTCCAGCACAATGACGCTTCCGCCCGTCTCGGATGCCAGGTATCCCATCCACAGGCCGCCTTTATAGCGGGGAGACGACATGTAGGCTTTGTCGCCAACCAGCAGCACATAGCAGATGGAATTCGACTTCAGCGCCGCTTCCACCGCCTGCTGCGCGGTCGCGCGGCTTCCCTGGTCCTGACCATCGGTGATGATAATCATCGCGTTGCGATCCCGCCGGTTCGCAAACCGGTGCTCAGCTATTCCAACAATCGCGTCGTACAGCGCCGTGCTGCGAAGCTTCGGCACGGGTCCGCTATCGATCGCAGGCGTACGCCGCGAACTGTCCTGTTCCGATGCCTCAATTCCCTTTACGAGCAGAGCGTGGTCTCCGGTGAAGTCCTGCTTTAAATCGACATGGGAATCGAAGCTCGCCACCAGTCCTTCATCGCCAGCAACCAGCACCGTATCGAAGAATCGCTTCGCAACCGCCCGCTCCGTATGAAGCATCGGCGACTCACTGCCGCTGGTATCAATCAGCACTCCGAGGCTGAGCGGCGCCTGGCTTTCCGACGAAAAATACAGTATCCGCTGTTTCTCATTGTTTTCCCGAAGGTCAAAATCGTCTTTCGTCAGGTTTTCGACAAGGTGGTTGTGCCGCTTCACCGTGAAGTAGACATCCACTACATCGACATCGACCCTCAGGGTTTCTCCGATAAATCTCTTCGATGTCCAGTTCTCTTGGGACTGAGCGGGAGCACAGGTGGGAAACAGCATCACAACGACGACGAGCAAGGGCGACAGCGACAACGAGCGCACGACACACCCCACTAAAGTTGGGCGGAATTATATGCCCAAACCGGGTGTGCGTGCGCTCTAGCACTGCGTCATTTCACGAAAAAGTTACACCTGCCAGGATCGGGTTCCAGCTCACCTCAATCCGCCAGCCCGATCTCCTTCAGGATAAACGCATAATCGAACGCAACGTCGTGCAGGAAATCGTAACGCCCCGATGAGCCACCGTGTCCCGCGCCCATATTCGTCTTCAGAATCAACGTGTTGTGATCCGTTCGTACGGCCCGCATCTTCGCAACGTATTTCGTCGGCTCCCAGTACATCACCTGGCTGTCGTTGAATGACGTCTTCACCAGCATGTCCGGATACGCTTTTCCCGTAACGTTGTCATAAGGCGAATACGAGTACATGTACTCAAATGCCGGTTTCTCTTTCGGATTGCCCCACTCCTCGAACTCGCCCACGGTGAGCGGTAATGATTCATCCAGCATGCTGTTGATCACGTCCACGAACGGCACCTTTGCGATCACCGCATGGAACAAATCCGGCCGCATGTTCGTCACCGCGCCCATCAGCAGCCCGCCCGCGGATCCGCCCTCAATGACCAGCCGGCCCTTTGCCCCATACTTCTGGTTCACCAGGTACTCCGCGCAGGAGATGAAATCCGTGAACGTGTTCTTCTTGTTCATCATCTTCCCGGCATCATGCCAGGGCTTACCGAGTTCCCCGCCACCGCGAATATGCGCTATGGCATAGACGACGCCGCGATCCACGAGGCTGAACCGATTCGAGTTGAATCCCGCATCCATCGGGATCCCATACGACCCGTACGCATATAGATAGATCGGGGCCTTTCCGTCCTTCACCAATCCTTTTTTGTACAGGATCGAAATCGGCACCTGCGCCCCATCCGCCGCCGTCGCGAACACCCGCTCTACGCCGTACTTCGTCGGGTCGTATCCGCCCAGCACCTCCGTCCGCTTCAGCAGCGTCGACGTATGCTTCTCCACGTCGTAGTCGTAAACCGAATTCGGCGTAATGAACGACTGGTAGCGATACCGATACTGCTTGGCGTCGAATTCCCGGTTCTGCTCAGGTCCAGCCACGTATGCCTTCTCCGGAAATTCCACGCGCGTCGTCTTCCCCGTCTTGAAATCCGCGACCGTTAGCTCGATCAGTCCTTTGTCGCGCTCCACGAGCACATAGAAATTCTTAAAGAAGTCGCTGTCCTGCAGCATCACGTCCGCACGGTGCGGAATCACTTCCTTCCAGTTTTTGGCCGAAGGATCCGTAACCGGAGCCTTCACCAGGCGGAAGTTGCGGCCCGTGTCATTCGTGCGGATATAGAAATCGTCGCCATGATGATCGAGGTAGTACTCGATCCCCGCTCGCCTCGGCTCTACGGTCTTCCACTCGGCCATTGGCTGATCCGCCGCGATGAACCGCGCCTCTGAAGTCGTATGGCTGTTGCTCTGCAGGATGATGTACTTCCCGCTGCGCACGCGATCCGCGTACACCTCGAATCGCTCGTCCTTTTCCTCGTATACCAGGTCATCCGGCCCGGTCGTTCCCACCTTGTGCCGATAAAACCTGTACTGCCGTTTTGCCGAGTCCTCGACGGTGTAGAACAGCGTCTTGTTGTCGGCCGCCCAAACCACGGAACCGGTTTTCTCAACACGGTCCGGCAGGATTTCTCCCGTCTGCAGGTTTTTGACGTGAAGAGTGTACTGCCGGAACCCTGTGTTATCGGTCGAATACGCCAGCAGGTTCCCGTCATCACTCACCCGGTACGCTGCAATTGACATGAACGTCTGCCCTTCGGCCAGCTTGTTCAAATCCAGCACGACTTCTTCCGGCGCTTCGAGCGACCCTTTCTTCCGGCACAGGAACGGGTACTGCTTCCCCGTCTCCGTGCGCGAATAATAGTAGTAATTCCCATCTTTGTAAGGGACGTTGACGTCCGTTTCTTTAATCCGGCTCAGCATTTCGTCATAGAGCTTCTTTTGTAGCGCCACAGTCGGCTTCATCACCGCGTCGGTGTAGGCGTTCTCCGCATCAAGATATGCCTTCACCTCCGGGTTCGACTTTTCGCGAAACCAGAAATAATCGTCAACAAGTTTCAGTCCGTGGATTTCCGTGACATGCGGTTGTTTTGTCGCAACCGGCGGTTTCGGCAACTCGGTTGTTTGTGCGGAAACTACCATAGAGATTGTCATAAGAATCAGGGCTAGAAAAACGATGCAGAAAACAGCACGACGGTTGACGGCTGTCATAAGTGAGCCTCGGGGTCTTATTTCATAAAAGCGCGCCAGTATAGCCGAGTCCGAGCCTCGGCGCTGTGATTACAACCTCAAAATCTATCTCGAAATCGCTTGGGAAGGGTACTTCTTCAGCCGTGCCGTCGAGGCCGCATGAGTGCCGGGCTTTGGCGCCCGAGGCTCACCCCCCGGCCACTCAGGCGTTTAATGCGACTCAATGTTTCCCCGTAGGCATCAATCGCGGGCCCGCGGGATGCCCCCGGCGTCGATACGTACCGAACTGCCAGCTTGCCCTCGGCCTGCCGCCAGACGTCGACGATGAACACCGTCGGCGGAACCGCTTTCCCGCCCGCCTCCCCTCTCCTGTCGAGGAGGAAACTGACCACGGCGATGTCGCCGAATTCGTGCACCGCCATGTCGCGTATCTTGAACCACGTTATGTTTGCGGACTTCGCCCGCTGCTCCCAGACTTCGCGTGGCGTCGGCTGGTTCGATTCCGCCGACCGCACCTCGAAATCGTCCGCGATGAATCGGTTCAGCGCGTCCTGCTCTTTATTCTGCTCCGCCTGAAGCAGCGCGCTCTCCAGCCCTCGGTAACGAACAACGCCGCGTGTAGCGGTCTCTATGCGCCCGCCACTAGGGCGCCCGCCAGTCGGCGGCTGATCCTGCGCAACCACGCTCACCGCACACAACAGCAACACGAAACCAAAGGTCTTCATTGACGAGCTCCTTCGTTAACAATCTTTACCAGATTAGACGGATGGGACAAAAAAGCCGTTCGATGAAATCGAACGGCCTTCGCGGAAATCACCGGCAACCTAGTACGACATGGCGCAATAGCCGCCGCTCGCATTCACCCAGTTCTGCTGAATCAGGTATTGCTTACCACCCAAAGTGATGTTGTAGAGGCTCCCATTGGAAGCCTTGGGCGTGCTCCCGAAAGTCCAGGCGCACTTATCGGCATTCTCTTCCCCGCGGGTATCGTACCAGGCATTCAGATCCGGATCTGTCGTCGCCTCTTCCAGTTCGTGCGCAATGATCGACGCCATTCCGTCCGCGCCTGCGTTACCGTTTGGGCTAGTAGTCTGCCATTCGCAGGCCGACGGACAACGATCGGGGTTGCCGACAAAGGAGTACTTAATGTCTGATCCGGCAATCGTACCATGCGTGTGCCATCCGCAATATTGTGTGCAGAAACCGGATGTCTCGTTCACGTCGGAACTCGTCAGCACGAAATAGACGCCATTCGGGTCATTCGGCAGGCTCTTGTTGGAGATTGCCGTGGATACCACAGCCTGCACCGCCGAATCGCTGAGGGCCGTGCCCTGCGAATAGCTGTCCGTGGTCGAACCAAGATAGTCGATGATGTTCAGCACATGCGTGTTCGAGCCGTTGTAATACGTGGTGTTGATGTTGAAGTACGGAGACCCGCCTTCACTCTTGATGAAATTGGTCAGGATTGTCGTGGCAGTGTTGTTGCTCCAATTCCCGTACCAGATGTAGTACACGTTCGGACCGTTTGTGAGTAGTGGTCCACCGTGATAGCTGATCCCATTTCCCCGCTTCGGCCGAGCATTGGGATGCGCCTGTCCTGGAGGCGCTTTCACACCCCAGCCCTTTCCATTCGGAACCAATTCCGAATTCTTCGTAACCTGTCCCACCGCAATACCGCATAGAGCCACACTGACAAACAGACTGACTGCAAGTCTTCGCATGCTTCCTCCAAGTTTTCGTGAACCGTGAGAGATAAGACCGCGTCTCCGCCACCCCAGCGGACCCATATGAGTGTCCAGTACTGTACTTCAACTCGGCCCTTAGTTGTCAATCCAGAACCCTTGGAATCATCAATAAAAATGCGGGTAAAAAGGACAGTGTGGGAAAATGTTTTCCACCGCCGGGAGCCTGACTTGCACCACTCCTGTTCCGAAATCGGGCCTCAATTCGCCACGACGAATCCAGTTCAGAGCCGATTTCTTTTCCAGACACCCGCCATCTGATAGGCTGAATAGCTTCCCGATGCCCTCTCTGCGACGTCTATTGCTTTGGGTCAGCGGTGCCCTTCTTCTGGCCGCGACGGGCTGCGCCACTCCCGGCGCGCCCCAACCGCCGTCGCTTCGCATTCCGCAGCCGGTCAGCAATCTCTCCGGCGCACGCAAAGGCGACCGCGTCGTTTTGTCCTGGACGCAACCGACCCGCACCACCGACAAGCAGAACATTCGCCATCCCGGCGTCACCCGTATCTGCCGCGCTATCGGCGAGTTCCCCATGGCCGGTTGTCGCGAAGTCATCAAGCAACTGACACCGGCGGAAATGACCTCTCAGCCTGCCCCGCCCGGAGCCCAACCGAAGGTTACTTACGAAGACGTCTTGCCCCAGCAGACAATCGGAGCGCAGCAATACGCCAGTTACGCAGTCGAAGTTCTCAATCCCGCCGGGAAAAGCGCCGGGCTTTCCAACCAGCTACGAATCCCGCTCGCTCCCACCCTACCCGCGCCCACCGACCTACGCGTCGACCTAACTCCGAGCGGGCCTGTACTGCACTGGACCGGGCTCTCGCGATCGCAGCTCAGGCCCTCATGGCAGCCGTACGAATTCCGTTATCGAATCTATCGCCGCGCTCCCGGCCAGCCGAATTACACCTTGATCGACGAAGCCCACCTTGACGGCCCCGATTACATCGCGCCCGACAACAGCTTTGAATGGGAGAAGACTTACGAATACAAGGTCGCACCCGTAACCCAAATTCCCGGCGCCGCCGGCCACGCGCCCACGGAGATCGAAGGCGACAGCTCAGCTGCCGTCACCGTCAACGTCCACGACATCTTCCCGCCCGCGCGTCCCAGCGGCTTGCAGGCAGTGAACAGTGGAGTGGGCCGCAAACCCTTCATAGACCTCAGTTGGGCACCGAACATGGAGAGCGATCTTGCCGGCTACATCGTCTACCGCCACGGACCCGGCCAGCCGCCGGTCGCATTGAATAAGGAGTTGATTAAGGCTCCTGCGTACCGTGACGAATCCGTCGAACCTGGCCACACCTACTACTACTCCGTGCAGGCCGTCGATGAACGTGGCAACCGCAGTGAACCCTCCGAGGAAGCCAGCGAATCCGTGCCGAAAGAGCAACAGGAATGATCAACGCAGAGGTCGCAGAGAGACGCGAAGGTAAGGGCCTGAACGAATTAAGTAATCTTGTGATCCGCTGTGCAATGAAGGTTCATACGGAACTCGGTCCGGGCCTTCTCGAGAGCGCCTGCGAAGGCTGCCTCGCCCGCGAACTCCGTAAGAGCGGCCTTAAGGTAGGAACTCAAGTTGCATTGCCCGTAATCTACGAAGAAATTCAAATTGACCTTGGCTATCGCCGGGCCCACATAGTAAATCGCCTTTGAGCTTTTAAACCTTAACGTCCTTAGCGTCCTCTGCGTTAATCTTTTGCTTTTCGGAGTTCTAATGCGCCTCTGTCGTTTTCGCCATAATAACGGCCCCCGCTATGGCCTCCTTGAGTCCGTCGCTGGCGCCGATCACATCACCCACACGCTTCCCGGCCCGCAACTGCACACAAATGAAGCCGGCATTGCCGATCGCATTCTTTTACCCGACGAAGATGACGCCGAGAAACTCCCGCGTCCGTTGTCGCTCGACGAGGTCTCTCTGCTCACGCCTCTTCCGTTGCTGAGCAAGATCGTCTGCATAGGCCGCAACTATCGCGAGCACGCAAAGGAACTGGGCAACGAAGTGCCCGCCGAACCGCTCATCTTCCTCAAGCCTCCGTCCGCGGTACTTCCTCCCGGCGGAAACATCGTCCGTCCAAAGCTCTCGCAGAACGTTCACTTCGAAGGTGAACTCGGCGTAATCATTGGCAAAATATGCCATCAGCTCCCGAAAGATGCCGACGTTCGCGATTACATCCTCGGCTACACCTGCGTGAACGACGTCACCGCCCGCGATCTGCAAAAGAAGGACGGCCAGTGGTCTCGCGCCAAGGGCTTCGACACTTTCTGCCCCATTGGCCCGGCCATCGTTACCGGCCTCGATCCCTGGAATGGCCTGAAAGTGCAGACCCGCGTCAACGGTGAAATAAAACAAGACGGAACGACCGTCGATCTCATCTTTCCAATAGACGTGATAATTCGTTACATTGCCGACGTCATGACCCTGTTGCCCGGAGACGTCATCGCTACCGGCACTCCAGCTGGAGTTGGACCCCTGGTAGCAGGAGACACCGTGGAAGTCACCGTGGAGGGCGTGGGGACCCTGCGCAATCCGGTAGTAGACGAATCGAATTAATTCCAATCTGCGAGCGTGAGTTGCTATGAAATTTTTTATCGACACAGCCGACATCGACGAAATCCGCGAAGCCGAATCCCTCGCCATTCTGGATGGCGTCACCACCAACCCGTCCCTCATCGCGAAGGCCGGCAAGCCCTTCAAGGAAACCATCCTTCAGATTTGCGACATCGTGAAGGGCCCCGTCAGCGTCGAGGTCACCGCCACCGACAAAGATGGCATGTTGAAACAGGGGCGCGACTTCGCCTCTTGGAGCAAGTACGTCGTCGTGAAATTGCCCACGACGCGTGAGGGCATCAAAGCCTGCAAGATCCTGAGCGGCGAAGGCATCAAGGTCAACATGACCTTGTGCTTCTCCCCCAACCAGGCCCTGCTCTGCGCAAAGGCAGGCGCCACTTACGTCAGCCCCTTCGTCGGTCGCATTGACGACATCAGCCAGGACGGCATGCAACTCATCCGCGATATCGTGCTGATCTACAAAAATTACAACTACAGCACACAGGTGCTCACCGCATCCGTGCGTCACCCCATGCACGTCGTCGAAGCCGCCAAGGCCGGATCGCACGTCGCCACCATTCCATGGAAGGTCCTCGACATGCTCTTCAACCATCCATTGACTGACAAGGGTCTGGCCGCATTCCTGAAGGACTGGGAAAAGGTAAAGTCCTAGAGATGGCACCAAAGGTCCCCGACTCAGGTTAGGGCTTAAAACCGATGCAGTCGGGGACCCCGCCATAGTACCTTTTGTATAGTCGACCGGCTCTCCCGGTTCGCAAACTCAATGAACGCACTTCGTCTCTTACCTGTTGCCGCCGGAAGTCTCGCCGTGGTGGTTGTTGGTTTCGCCCTCGTTACCCGCAAGTCGCGCAAATCGCCCGATCACAAGGAGCGCGAGCGCCGCGAGCGCATCAGCCTTGGCGGAAGAATCACCGATGGAACTGTGATCAACGTCCACGAGGTCGAGGCCGCCGAAGACCATCCCGAAGCGCAGTTGATCGTCTACCAGTACGACGTCGCGGGCGTCTCTTACGAGTGCTCGCAGGATGTCACCTGGCTCCGTCACCTCGTCGACCTGCACTCCTGCCGCCTCGGCGTACCAACCAGCGTCAAGTACGACCCCCAAAACCCCGGCAACTCCATCGTCGTAGCCGAAAACTGGAGTGGCCTGCGCAAGTAATTCCGGTCTGCACGGCAATTGCTTTCGGTGGAGCAGGCCTTTGGGCCTGCAACAAGGGCGGCGGAATGAGGGCCTTAGCCCCTGAGGTCGACGCGAAACTTGTAACGAATTCGCTCAACTTGCATCCTTTAATGTAGGAAGCGGGGCTCCAGATCCGAGCGGGAGAATTCATTAGCTCAATTTCAATGCTCGGATAGAATGGTTGTTGAATGCACAATTTGCCCTTACCCCTGGCTGCTTTCTTCGCAGGAGTTATTTCTTTCCTTTCACCCTGCGTCCTGCCGCTGGTTCCCGGTTACGTGTCGCTTATCTCCGGCGCCAGCGTCGAAACCCTTCAAGATGCCGACAGCAAGCTGTTGCGCTCCGTCCTGATTAACTCCTTCACCTTCATACTCGGCTTCAGCGTGGTCTTCATCACCCTCGGCGCAGTTGCGACCGGCATCGGCCAGATCACCCACCGCTATCACAGTGAATTGGAAGCCATTGCCGGAATCGTGGTTTTTGTCTTCGGCTTGCATCTCACGGGCATTTTCAAGATCAAGGCTCTGTACGCCGACAAGCGCCTGCACGCCCTCAAGGGCGGAGCCGGACCGCTCGGAGCCTTCGTCGTCGGCTTCGCTTTCGCCTTCGGTTGGACCCCGTGCATCGGGCCAATCCTTTCCGTCATCCTGGTTATGGCGGGTTCGCAGGACACTTTAGCGAAGGGTATCGGATTGCTCGCCGTGTATTCGCTCGGCTTGGCGGTTCCATTCCTGCTCACGTCGCTCGGCGTCAACCGCTTCCTGGCGTTCTATGGTAAGTTCCGGCGGCACTTGCACACGCTCGAAGTCGTCAGCGGTGTCTTTCTCATTATCTTTGGATTGCTGATTGCCACTGGGAATTTCACCCGGCTTTCAAGCTATCTCGGGTTCCTGAACCGGTTCGCGCTTTGATAGGCTATTAGTGAGGTAATTGTGAGACGTAATGCTTGGATTCTAGGGCTTCTTGCCATCGTGGTCGCCATTATGCTGACCGTGCCGCGGTTCCTCAAGCCGCGCCACACCGGTGGGCTTACCTCGCAGGAAGCGGTCGGCAAAACCGCGCCTGACTTTCAGCTCAAAGATATCAACGGCAAGATGGTCAAGCTCTCCGACTTTCGCGGCAAGGCTGTGGTTCTCAACTTCTGGGCGACCTGGTGCCCACCGTGCAAGGTCGAGATTCCGTGGTTCGAAGATCTGCAGCAGCGCTACGGCAGTCAGGGCCTGCAGGTCGTTGGCGTCGCGCTCGACGATTCCAGTGACGCCGAGATCGCCAAGTTCGCGCAGGACATGAAGATGAACTATCCGGTTCTCCTCGGCAAAGAGGAGACCTCCGATCTCTACGGTGGCGTCGAAGCCTTGCCGACGACCTTCTATATCGATCGCAACGGCAAGATCATCACCAGCGTTCCCGGCCTCGTCGATCGCAAGGAGATCGAGGATAACGTCGTCAAAGCCCTGAACACGAAGACCGAAGCAGCGAGCAGCCGCCCCACTCCCGCGCCGAAGCAAGAGGGTGCGCAATAATGCGACGCTTCGTTCTCGCAGCGCTGTTCACACTTGCACTTGCATTCGCTGTGGCCGCGTCCGCGCAAACGGGTCCGCCGACGGTTGCATTCGTGTCTGCCTCTCCCGTGGTCGTCACTCCTGGACACATCGCTCACGTCACTCTGACCTTCCGCGTCGGCGAAGGCTTCCACATCAACTCGCACAAGCCTCTGGATGAACTCCTGCTGCCGACTGTCGTTCAACTCGATCCGCCTACCGACATCATGATCGCGAAGATCGAGTACCCGGAAGGCGAGATGCTCAATTTCCCGTTCTCGCCCGAATCCAAGCTCAGTGTTTACTCCGGCGAGTTCCGCGTTACAGCGGCAGTCCGTCCGGCTGCGGCAATGCCCCACGGAACCTTCCGCGTCCACGGCGACCTCCGCTTCCAGGCCTGCAACAATCGCCAGTGCTTCCCGCCGAAGACGATTCCCGTGCAGTTCGACGTAAAAATCGAACGCGCGAAGAGAACTCGCAGAGGCTAATGGAGTGGAGCGCCTTGCCGGCCGAGCGCACTATTCGGGCTTCGAACCGTAAGATCCGGCTTTCCCTGCCCCTGTTCCGCTGAAACTCGACCCTCTTCCCGCGTCGCTGCAGCTTTTGCAGTGTGTCACAGTTGTCACCAATGGTGACTCTAGCTTGTCACCATTCGTGACGCATGCTGTTTTTCCGGGCAACCTCGACGTGAAATTGACGGTCAAAACGTCAGGATCGGTCATGATCTCGCGCCAGCTACAACTCGCCTTCATCCTCTCCGGAAAGCCTTTCGGTTGGAGATGTAGTATTTGTCGGCGCGTCTTTGTCCCGCTAGGACTGGAAACAACTCATGTGGAGCTGCAATGTTTGCAGCGTGAGTTCCAGCAGCATCTCTGCTGGCCAGTTACAGATATTGCCACCATCGAAGAGATCGCCGAACACGACAAACAAATAGTCCCTTCAGCCCCTCTGGTGACACAAATCTGAATCTTCTGGCTCCCCGTAAAATGACGGACCCGCAGGAATTCCGGGAGCGCGAAGCGCTCAAGAAAGAAGTACAGGCTCTTGAACAACAGGAACAGGAGCTTGAGAGACTTCGCGCCATGCTCGCGCCCGAATACTGGCCCCGGATCTACGCAATGCTGGACCGCATCCGCAAAGAAATAAGAGATGCGGAACAGTCACTCGGCACAAACCGGCACGATGCCGCCTGAAGATTCGCTTTCTCGAAACGGAGACTCTCTCTGGGTTCGATGTGGGCTGCGGCAAAGCTGGACGGGCACACAGTGGTGCTGGCTTTCGAAAATCGTTCCAACTCGCTCTTCAGGATGGTTCCAACTACTCGCTCGAGAACCTCATCTCCGGGCCCACGTGCAGCACCTTGGGGACGCCGTCGGTTGGCGCGCCGTTGTAGGTGGCGGTGACAGTGAAGGTGGTTGCGTCGGCGTCGATGGAGTATACGAAGGAGTCGCGACTGTCTCCCGGGAGGCCGGTGTCTCCGTCGGCGCGCATCTCGTCGAGCGAAAGGTACTTGCCGTCGGAGGCCATGTGCTGTTGCTC
Source organism: Terriglobia bacterium (assembly GCA_032252755.1). Taxonomy (NCBI): domain Bacteria; kingdom Pseudomonadati; phylum Acidobacteriota; class Terriglobia; species Terriglobia bacterium. The sequence goes on along the minus strand of JAVUPY010000009.1, from coordinate 6,292 downwards.
GGCGCGCGCAAACTGCAGCATGTCGTTCTTCACGCCCGCGAGATCGATGGTCGCCCGCGGATTAGCGGTGTTCCCTTCCACTCCGCCCGGCGAAACCGCTTTGGTCTGCTGCATGTAGATGTACATTCCGGCCGCAACAACGATAAGCACTGCGATGAAGCTGAAAACGCGTGACATAGGTTGGAATCCTAGCGTTTCCACGGCGTGACGCAAGTAACCTTCGGGCTGCGCCTCGGGAGTCATAAACCCACTCCCGCCAAGAGAAAGCTTGAATGCGACACGCTATTCTGAACCCCGACTCACGAAATCTTCCCGAACCGGGAAAGCAAGGTAACTTCGGTAATCACAAAAACTTAAGTTCGTTGACGCAAGCTCCTGCAACTTCTTATAGTTAGCCCCACTAGTACTCTCCCCCTGAACGAAAAAAGGTTGTCGGGTTTTTGAAGACGGAAATGGACCATATCCTCACAGGAATTATCGTCATTCCCGGGATCGCTACAGCTTTGCTGTTGCTGGTGATCAGCTATCTTCAGCACCAGCTCAGGGAACCCGCGTATCGGGTCTGGGAACTCGCCTGGGGCTCGTATCTCATTTATCTTTTTCTACTTGGCTTCGAAGTAACAGTCCTTCCCAGCGCTGTGCTGTTGTACGTCGCTCGCGTTTTCCTGATCGGGATGGTCATCGGTCTGCTCGCCAGCAGCAAGCCCGTGCAGCAGTTGCAGGAGGACTCCATTCTCAGCCCGGGCGAGATGACCTGCGCGGGAATCCTGATCCTCTGGGCGGGAATTTTCGTGCAACGGCGCGCCGGAGCGCAGCCCGTCGTCGTTCCCTTCGACTACGAGATCGGCCTCGGAGCCGTGCTCGCGTTTACCGCCTGGCGCTTCTACCGCGAGGGGCACCGGCGCGATTCGATCGGCTATCGCTTGCTGGCGATCTCGGCAGCGGCATGGTCCCTGCTCGCTTTCATTCGTCCCTTCCATGAAACCCTGGTTGAATACTTCTCTTCCCTGGGACACTTCCTCGGTCCGGTGCCGCACCTGCTCCTCGGCATCTCGATGCTGGTTGTGATGTTCGAATTCGACCGGCGGCAGGTTCAGGAGAATTCACTTGCCTTGTCGACCCTGGAGATTGAGCCGGACAAGATTTACACCACGCAAGAATTGGAACCGGCAATCGGAAAGCTGCTCGAGCGCGTCATGCGAATCGCGCGTACCAAGCGGGCGTTCATCTGCATTCGTTCGCAATATCGTCACATTCTGCCTTCGGTGCAACGAGGGTTTTCGCCGGAATTGTTGGCACATCTCGAAAATGAAGGCATCACGGAACCGATCTGCAAGGCGGCATACCGTCGGGGCGGCCTCGCCATCGTTCGCGACGTTGCGGCAGAAGCTCCCGAATGGCCTGACATCGTAAGGGGCCTGCTGCTGAAGGACGGAATTCAAGCTCTGACCGCGGTGAGCCTGCAAGCGCGCAACCATCATCTTGGGGCCCTCTTGCTGCCGCACGATCCCAAACGCGCCTTTTCGCCGTCGCAATTGCGCACCCTGCTGGCTCTCAATATGCAAATCGGCCTGACGCTCGACAACTACATCCTGATGTGGGAGTCGCGGCGGCGCACCGAAGAATACGAGTTGCTCACCCACATCGGGCAGGCAATCAGTTCGCGACTCGATCCAGACGAGGTGCTTCGCGCCATCCATAAGGAATTGGGCCGGTTGTTCGATACCAGCAATTTCTTTGTCGCCTTTGAAGAAGGTGACGTGCTGCGCATCGATTTCGAGACCGTGAAAGGCATTATTCAGCCCAAGCACAAGCGCAAGTTCGGGGAAGGACTCGTCGACCATGTCATCCGCACGGGCGAGTCATTGCTCATCCAGTCGGGGACCGACAAGAAAGCGCACGAACTCGGTGTCGGAAAGTTGCGACGCGGCCAGCGCTGTTTCCTTTGCGTGCCGCTGCGTCGTGGCGGCGGCACCGCCGGCGCAATCGGCGTTTCCAGCGAGAAGGAATTCGCCTTCGACGAGCGTGACCTCGTGGTGCTGCAGACCGCCGCTGGACAAGTTGCCGTGGCGCTCGAAAACGCGTTGCTCTTCGCCGAAGCTCAGCTTCGTGCCCAGCACCTGGCAGTACTGAACCACATTTCGACCCGGGCCATCAGCAGCCAGAACGCAGAGGAGATGCTGCCGGAGATCGTCAGCGAAATTCAACGCAACTTCCAGTTCGACTACATCGGAATCGGCATTCTCGATTACACCACCAAGGACCTCGAAATCAAGGCGGAAGCAGGTGCCAACGCCCACATGCTCGGTAAACGCGTCCCGCTCGGTGAAGAACTCATGGGACGCGTTGCACGATCGAGTGAATTCACGCTCGCCCAAGGCGATCACTTCGAACACGGGTTGCTGCAGGAGTCCCGCTCCGTGCTCTGCATCCCGCTGGTTTACGGCGAGACCCTGCTCGGCGTGGTCGATATCGAGAGCACACGCGAGAACGCCTTCTCCATGCAGGACGTGCTGCTGCTGCGCACGCTCGGCGATTTGCTCTCGACGGCACTGCACAATGCGTTCATCTTCCAGAAGATGCAACACCAGTCGATCACAGACGCGCTGACCGGCCTGAAAACACGGCGGTATTTCCTCGAAGCGCTCTCGCAGGAGTGGAAGCGCGCCGCGCGTTCCGGGCGGCCGTTCTCCGTAGTGCTGATCGACCTCGACAAGTTTAAGGAAGTGAACGACACCGAGGGTCACCTCGAAGGCGACCTCGTGCTCGCGCGCGTGGGACGCCTGCTCGAACAGAAGTGCCGGCAGTCGAACGTTGTCGCGCGCTATGGCGGAGACGAGTTCGTCATCCTCATGCCTGAAACCGGCGTCGAACAGGCCATGACACTCTCCGAGCGTCTGCGCTTGTGGATGGCGACCGACCCGATGCTGAGCGAGCGCCATGTCACCGGCAGCTTCGGCATCGCCAGCTTCCCCTTGCATGGCTCGTCCACCGAGGACATCGTTCGCGTCGCCGACGCCGGCATGTACGTCTCCAAGCACGCCGGCGGAAACCGCGTTTCCACCGCTGAAGCCGTCAGCGAAAACGAGAGCTCGACCCTGCAGCGCCAGCAGATCCACGCATATCTCGAAGGCTTTTTGCAACGCGAGGAAACTAACTCCGAGAGCCTTTCCGAACTCATGGCGAACCTCAAGCGCATGTGCTCAGGCATGGACGAGCAGTCCATCACGGACGCCATGAACGAGTCCATTCGCGCTCTTGCGCACGCGGTCGAGACTCGCGAGATGAGTTCAAGTTCACACAGCAGCCGCGTCGGCTTCTACACGCGCGTAATCGGCCAGGAACTCCGACTCGACAACGAAGAACTGGAGACCGTCGTCTTCGCCGCCACCGTTCATGATGTCGGAAAGGTCGTCCTTCCCGCCAAGCTGCTCAACAAGACTGCTCACCTCGGCGAGCACGAAGTCCATCTCCTCAAAGTGCATCCCATCGTCGGTGCGCAGATCATCGAAAGCCTCAGCGGCAGCGAACGCGTTCGCCAGTACATAAAGCATCATCACGAGCGCTTCGATGGTACGGGGTATCCCGAGAGCCTCAAAGGTGAGCACATCCCGCTCGGCGCGCGCATCATCGCCGTCGCTGACGCCTACGTGAACATGATCACCGACCGGCCTTACTCGCCTGCGATGCAGCCCATGGAAGCCGTCCGCGAACTCGAAATGCAAAGCGGCACGCAGTTCGACGGCATGATCGTGCGTATCCTCACGGCCCACCTCAAGGGCGAACGCTCCACCGCTGAAAGAAAGCGATAAACCCCTAAATTCCATTTCGGGAATAGAGACTATTCTGGCTCCGCGTTTCCTTGCCCCACAGGCAACGGCCACCTAGATTCGAAGTAGAGTCTCTGGCCGAATCGTGAAACGCACGCTTCAAACCGTCGCAATACTTAGTCTCTCTCTCGTATGCTCGTTCGCTGATCCGACAACCAATGCGGCAACGGTCATGGCCATCGGCGACGTTTCCATCAATGGAAATGCGTTAACCGGTTCCAGCGCGATATTTGACGGCGACCGCATTACCACAGGTACTACCGCCGCGCTCGTCCTTCATGTTCCCGGGGCGAGCATCCGGATCGGCCCAGCCTCCGAGCTGCGTTATCGCGGAACGGCCCTCGATATATTGTCCGGCAGCGCTGAAGTTCACGGACGAGAGACCGTCGTCTCCGGCGCGTTCACCATCGCACCATTGCTCGAGTCGACGTTCACCGTGCAGCGCGTTAGCGCCCGAACTTCTCTGCACCTGCTCAGCGGAACCCTTAAACTCTCCCGTGGCAAAGAGAGTTCCACAATCGCTGCTCCCGCCGACTACACCGTTCAGGATGACCAACAGATCCCAACCGCGAAAGCTGCCGGCAACACTCACGGGATTCCGGTTGCAGCGGGTTCTGCCGCGGGAGCTTCCGTCGTCGTCTCCCATTGGCTCACTGACAAGAAGGCCAGCAGCGCATCCTCTTGCGTGAGCAGCAAATCCCCGACCTCGTGTAAGTAGATCCTGGTTCCTGGGTTTTCGTCATTCGTTGTTCCGACATTGTCATTCGGTTCTCACTCATCAATGAGAAAATCATCAATCGTCAATTCCGCAGGTGTTCCCGCATTTGAACTCCCCCAAGCGCTCCCTGTATACTGACCAGCCCTTATGAAGGTGATTGTGATTATTCCCGCTGCGGGACTCGGCACGCGTATGGCTTCGTCTACCGCGACCGCGCAGGGCAAGACACCGACCAAGCAGTTCCTCACCATCGCGGGCGCGCCGATCCTCATCCACACGCTGCGCAAGTTCGTCGCCTGTCCCGAAATCACGGATATCTGCATCGCTCTGCGGCCGCAGGAAGCCGAAGTCTTCACCGCCGATCTGGTGCAATACGGGCTCGAGCCCAAGCGCTTCCAGGTCGCCGAAGGCGGCGAACATCGCCAGCAGTCGGTCTCGAACGCCTTGCGAGCGGTGATCGCCGATGCTGACGACATTGTGCTGGTCCACGACGCGGTTCGCCCCTTCGTCGAGCAGCAGACGATCCTCGACGTGATCGAGGCCGTGAAGAAGCACGGCGCTGCGATCGCCGGAATGCCCGCGGTCGATACCATCAAGCAGGTCGAGCGAACCGCCGATGGCGCGATCATCCGCGCCACCATCCCGCGCGAAGTCCTCGTCCAGGCACAAACGCCGCAAGGCTTCCGCTACGGAATCCTCAAGGAAGCCATGGACGAAGCCGAGATGGAAGGCTTCCTCGGAACCGACGAAGCCTCGCTGCTCGAACGCGCGGGCCAGGACGTTTACGTCGTCATGGGCTCTCCGCGCAACATCAAGATCACAACGCCAAGCGACCTGGAATTGGCGGAGTTGTACCTGAAGGCAAAAGCTTGACCGCGGATTTTCGAGGTATCAACTGTGAGGTATGAGGAAGCAATGCTCCTCGGAAGCTCCACGACTCGCACCTGGAACCCGGTACTTGGTACCTGGCACCTAGCATGAGAATCGGACACGGTTTCGACTCGCACGAATTTCAAGCGGGAATTCCGCTGCGCATAGGCGGAGTCGCCATCCCGCACACCCATGGTCTCGCCGGACACTCGGATGGCGATGTGCTGCTGCACGCGCTGACCGATGCCCTGCTCGGCGCCGTCGCCGCCGGAGACATCGGGGCGTTCTTCCCGCCGAGCGATCCGCGATGGAAGGGCGCGAACTCCATCGTCTTCGTCCAGGAGGCGATGCGCCACGTCGCCGACGCTGGCTACCGCGTGCTGAACATGGATTCCACGCTCATCCTCACGGCTCCCAAGATCGGTCCACACGCGACCGCGATCCGCCAGCGCCTCGCCGAACTGTTGAACGTCGAACCGGAAGCTGTCGGCGTGAAGGCGAAGACTCCGGAAGGCCTGAACCTCGACAACACCGCGATGGCACATGTCGTGGTGCTGCTGGGGAGACGCTGAGCGGGTTCTTTTGATCCCCCACCCCCTATTTTTCGCCCCCTTTGTTTTCAACAGTTACGGAAATTTCTGCTGTAGCTGACTGAAAACAGAGAACTTAAATCTGAAAATAGCAAGAGGGCTTTTGTTTTCAGGATTTTGCGTGCGAAAAAGGTGATTCTCGTTGCGTGTTATCTGTGGGATTTCAGGAGGTTGTCCATTCGGAAGAAACCGGAGAAGCTGATTTTGCTGAGCAATCCACTTTCAGGAGACGACCGAATGGACATCCATCAGAATGCCCGACTTACCCTGTTTCGTCGAGAGCA
>JAVUPY010000008.1 GCA_032252755.1 Terriglobia bacterium | reverse complement strand
ACGTGAGCATGGAAAACGAAATCGTATCCAATAGGGACTAGACATTCACGGATTGTTTTCAGGAAGGGACTGTACCCTGATAGGCTCCGATATCGGCCATCCATAATCTATCCCGGCACACTGAACACAAATACCTTGCATTTTCCCATTTCGGAACCATCCCATAATTTTTCCGTTGACATCACAGACTCCACTCACCCTCCCTCGCTATTCTGACCATGGACCAGTCCAACGACGGCGCCCTCCTTGGGCGCCGTCGCTTTTGTCACGATCTTTCTCAATCCGCGCGCTGCTTGTGGCCCATATGTGTTCGCCGCGTTTGCAAACATCCGCGGGGAAGTTCCGGCTATTTCGATGAACCTTTCTTGCCGGAGCAGGACTTTACTCCCCAAATCGCCGTCGCCCAATCCAGCGGCTTGGTGCCCAACATCTGCCGCAGTTAGCAGATGTGGGTCTCCGAGCTGAGGTGCGCCCTTTCAGGCAAAGTGAGAAACATGCGCCTTCCAACTCTCACGCGAGACTCCTGGTTACTCCCAGCTGTTCTCTTGCTCGCAACGGTTCCGCAATCGGCTTTGCCTGGACGCAGCACGAAGAAAGAACGCAAATTCCTGAAAACAAAGCCGTTCTTGATATTTTCAGATTTAAGTTCTTTGTTCCCAGCGCTCTACGGCCGAAATTTCCGTAACTCACTGAAAACAGGAGAGGCCAAAATAGGGGGTGGGGGCACAACAGAGTCCCCCCGTACACTCCGGCAGCGGAGCTCAGCACGGTGAGCAGCAGTGGGCACACTTGCGGGCGTCGATCGGGATTTCGCTGAGGCACTCCGGGCACTTCTTCGAGGTCGGGTCCGCGGGCGGTTCCTTCTTCGCCCGTGCCATGATCGCGTTCACCGGAAGCACCACGAAGAAATACACCGCCGCCGCGATCAGCAGGAACGAGATCAGCGCATTCAGGAAACTGCCGTACGTGATTTTGGCGCCATTAATCTCCAGCACCAGGTAATCGAAGTTTGGTTTCCCGACCGTCGCGGCGATAAACGGTGTCAGAATGTCTTTTACGAAGGAGTTGACTACCGCTCCGAATGCCACTCCGATCACTACGCCGACGGCCAGGTCCACGACATTACCGCGAAGCATGAATTGCCTGAAGCCTTTCATCATGAGAAACCCCCTCTGTTCGGGACAGACTATGACGAACTCCACGGAAGGTCAACTTTCGTCCCCCAGACGCCTGGTACAGTAAAAGCTAACCCCGCACGAAAAACGAAGCGCCGAAGATCTCGCTCCGGCGCTCCATTCTTGATTGTTAATGCTGAGTAGCTTCAGATTCTCATCGGCATCACGACGTAACGATACTTGAAATCCCCCTCGGTCGGCTCCGGACGCATCTGGCCGGCCGACTGCGCGTCCTTGAACTCCAGGCGAACAGCATCGGAATCAGCTGCCTTCAGGAAATCGAGCAAGTAGCCCGAGTTGAAGCCGATGGTCATGGGATCGGCAGTGTAGGGAGTTTCGATGACATCTTCCGACTCGCCGGCATCAGTGGAAGAAGACGAGATGCGCAGTTCGTTCTTCTCCAGCTTGACGCGGATCGCTCCCGACCGTTCGTCGGCGAACTGGGCAACGCGCTGAATGGCCGCCGAAAGTTCGTTGCTTCCGATGGCGACGTACTTGTTGTTCTCTTTCGGAAGCACGGCCTCGTAGTTCGGGAATTGACCGGTGAGCTGCCGCGAGGTCAACAGTCGTCCACCAATGCGGAAGAACAGGGTGGATTCGTCCTTCGCGAACTCCACGAACTCGACGTCGCTGCCAGAGAGCAGGGAAGCGAGTTCCGCCATGGCCTTCCGAGGCACCAGCGTTTTCATCTCGCCAGAAACCTCCATCGCGGCGCCGGTCTTCTCAATGTGCGCCAGCCGGTGACCATCGGTCGCGACCATTGTCAGCGATTCAGGCTTCAGCACCAGCAGCGCGCCGTTCAAGGTGTAACGCGACTCCTCGTTGGAGATCGCGAAAATCGTCTTGCTGATCATCGTGCGCAGCGCCTGTGCCGGAATCTTCACGACGTTTGCGGCGGGGAACATCGGCACGCTGGGGAAGTTCGAGCGAGCCATGCCGACCATCTTGGTATTGGAGCGGCCGGAGCGGATGTTGACCCAGTGATTCTCGAGCAGCTTCAGGGAGATCTCGCCATCGGGCAGGAGCTTCACGTAGTCGTAAAGCTTGCGCGCCGGAATGGTGCAGGAGCCTTCCTTCTTCACCTTCACGCTGCACGATGTGCGCAGGCTGAGGTCGAGGTCGGTCGCGGTTATCGAGAGCTTGTCGCCCGAGGCTTCGAACAGGAAGTTGGAAAGAATCGGGATGGTCGTTTTGCGTTCCACCACCCCTTGGGTGGCCGTGAGTTCCTTGAGAAGATCGAACTTACTGACGGTTATGTCCATTGCTGTCCCTTGCGCCGTGCCTGCTTCAGCCGCCATAGTCGTCACCCGCGCACCCCTTGAGAAAACAATTTCAAACCATCCTGTATATCAAAAGAATAACGCGAAAAACAGAGGAATGCTCATGGGATGCTTTGAAAGTTTCCCGTTTATACCATTTCGCTCTTAAGTTAGCCGCAGCGGGCAGACGAGGCCGCAGCTTCTCCGCAAGATTGCACCAAAATGTGGCAAAAGTGCGGCCCCGGTCCAGCGCCAGGAGTCGGGCCTATTCGGACCACACCGCCAGCACGTTTCCGTAGCCGTCAGAGAAATGGAAGCGGCGGCCTCCCGGGAACTCGAACGTCGGGACGACGATTGCGCCGCCAGCCGCTACAATCGCCTGCTCTGTGGCCTTCAGGTCGCGCGAATAGAGAACGACCAGTGGCGCACCGGCGCTCGCCTTTGTCTCGCCCTTCTGGAAGCCGCCATTAATGCCAGCATTCTCTCTGCCGAAACTGATGTAATCCGGCCCCCAATCCTGGAACGTCCAGCCGAATACCTTCTGGTAGAACGCCTTGGTCCCGGCAATGTCTGGGGTGGTGAACTCGACGTAGTGGATGGTGTGGTGCTGCGCGGGTTGAGTCATAAATCTCTCCTGTCCTTCTGCTGACGTGGAATATCTCCGGAAAGGTGCGGCAAACGTGAAGCGCAGGCGCACTCTTCCCGAGTGCTTCTGAACGCCTCCATCCGCATTCCCTCAGAAGCAGGAGAGTGCAGGTAGAGTCCGCTGGCGCAGACTGCCGAGGTACGTGAGGAAGCTAACACGCGGCTTTCTCTTGCGCAATGGCGTCGAGGCAGTGCTGGATGAACCCTAATCGCTGATCCGTGTCGCTGTGGGACCGATGAGCCGTTCATGCTGTTCGAGAATGAAGTTGTCGGTCATCCCGGCGACGTAGTCGCAGACTACGCGCGCCAGCGGTTCCTCGTCCGCTTTTCGCTGATAGCTGGAAGGCAGCGCCTCCGGATGCTCGAGCCAGTATCCGAACAGGTCACCCACCACCCGCTCGCCGTCCAATTTCTCCGGGCGCAGCGGTTCGCTAAGGTAAAGGTTCTCATATAGGAACTGCTTGGCTTCGCGCCGTTCCTGCTCCACCCGCGGGCTGAATCCAGCCAGGCGCTCGGGGAATGTGCGAACCTCGTCGAGCGATCCGGTGTTCGCCTCACGAATACGGCGTGCAGTAGTGTCGATCAGATCGGTGACAAGTTCGTTGAGCATGCGCTTGAGTGCTTCATTGAACTTCAGCTTCGTGCGGGCGTTCGGATATGTTCTTTCGACTTCGCGATAATGACGCTCAAAAAGGACGACGTCCGCGCGAATGCGGTCGAGGTGCAGCAAGCGAGCTTCAAAGCCGTCGTCGAGATCCGCGGTCGTGTAGCCGATCTCGTCGGTGTGATCGATGAGCTGTGCCTCGAGAGGCGGCCGCAGGTCGAGCAGGTATTCGGCAAGTTCCGGATAGTCGTCGGCGCGGTAGTTGCGCGAGTGCTTGATGATTCCTTCGCGCACTTCGAAGGTAAGGTTCAGGCCGGTATATTCGATGTATCGAAGCTCGAAACTTTCGACGATGCGCAGCGCATGCAGGTTGTGATCGAAACGCAGCCCATGCGGCCGCATCAGGGCATCGAGTGCCTTTTCCCCGGCATGGCCGAACGGCGGGTGCCCAATGTCGTGGACCAGAGCGAGCGCCTCGACGAGGTCTTCATTGAGGCGCAGCGCGCCGGCGATCGTTCGCGAAATCTGAGCGACCTCGATAGTGTGCGTCAGGCGATTTCGGAAGTGATCGGAGAGCCGCTTCGTGAAGACCTGGGTTTTGTTCTCCAGCCGGCGAAAGGCGCGCGAGTGGATAACGCGATCTCGGTCGCGCTGGAAGTCGTTGCGGTAGGGATGAGGCTTTTCAGGAAACCGCCGCCCACGCGTGTTCTCGAAATGAACGGCGTAGGGCGCAAGCGCGTACATAGGGAAAGTCTAAAGCAGGAGCGGGGAAGGAAGAAGCGCTAAAAACGAAACCGCGGATTATGCAGATGCACGCGGATCAAAGGAATCAGTATCCGCATACATCCCGCATAATCCGCGGTTGAACTTACTGCTGCTGCGCTCCGCCTTCGCGCGCCAGCTTCACTTTGGCGGCTTCCAGTTTCTTCTGGACCTTGGCCACGTCGCTCGGCTCCGTGTCGGCGGCCAGGCTGTGGTTCCATCCATCCAGCGCCCGTTCCCAGTTCGCAATCGCCTGTCGCAACCGCCCGGTCTTCTGGTAGACGTCGGCGAGGTGATCGTGGATCGTGGGGTCATCGTAGCTTCTCTGAACTGCCAGCCGCAGATTCTCCTCTGCCAGATCGTACTTGCCGAGTTTGAAGTATGCCCAGCCGAGCGAGTCGAGATAGGCGCCGTTCTGAGGATCGAGCGCAACCGCGCGCTTGATGTAATTGAGCGCGTCGTCGAGGTGTTCGCCGCGGTCCGCCATCATGTAGCCCAGGTAGTTCAGTGCCGCTGCGTTCCGTGGATCGTTAGCGATAACCTGGCGGAACGTTTCTTCCGCTTTCTCGTATTTTTTCTCGTGCTCGTAAATTGATCCGGCTATGAAGTTAACGTAGTCCTTGTCGTCCTGCTTTGCCGCCAACTGCTGCGCCTTCTCGACAGCCTCTTCGGCTTCCTTGAAGCGCCGCAGCCGGCTGTACATCTGTGCCAGCGCAAGGTAAACGTCCCGATCGTCCGGTGTTCCCTTCAGCAGGGACTTGACTTCGGCGAGGCCCTTATCCGCCTGGCCCATATCAGCCAACTGGCTGCCAAGCACCATCTTCAGCCCGCGATCGTTGGGCAGTTTCTGTGTTGCTTCCTGCGCGGCGTCGGTGGCCTCTTTGTACTGGTGGTTCTCGCGATAGGTATCGATGATCTGCTGGTATGCGCGCGAGGTGGCGTCATCGCCAAGAGCAGTCATCTTTCGGAATGTTTCGACGGCCTGCTGCGGCTTGCGGTCTTCGCGATAGATCGTTCCCAGGCGCTCCAGGAAGATCGACATATTGTTACGCTCGCCCGCACTATACAAATCGCTGGCGCGCTGGTTGCGCTGGATCAGGTCCTGCAGCGTCGAGATCGCTTCGTCGTAGCGGCCGAGCCCTTGGTAAATCACGGCGAGGTTGTAGGGTAGTTCGAGCGAATCCGGCACGACCGCCTGTGCCTTTTTCAGCATGTCGAGCGCTTCGGTGAACTTGCCGTCTTTGCGGTAGATCTCCGCGATACGCATGTAGGTTTGCGCATCCTGCGGGTCCGCATCGACGATCATTTTGTACTTCTCGAGGGCGGCGGCCGTCTGTCCGTCATTCAGCAGGTTCTGAGCCAGACCGCGTAGCGCGTCAAGGTTGTCCCCGTCCTGCTGAACCGCCTTCGAGTAGGCGTCGATCGCTTTCTTGTAATCTTTCTTTTGTTCGTAGGTGAATCCCAGAGCCGAGTAGATCTTGCTCGTGCGTTCTTTGTCGGGGATTGCCTCGAGCACCTTGAGTGCGCGGTCATAATCGCCTTCGTCGGTATAGAGGATTGCCAGTGTCGTGACTGCCTCTTCCGAGTTCGGCTGCAACTGCGTGGCGATCCGGAACTGCTTCTCGGCGTTCACGCGATCTTCTGCAAGTCGATAGAGGCGCCCAAGCACGAGGTGGTCCTCGACGCTGTCGGGCTGCAACTGGACGATTGATTCGTACTGCTCGATGGCGAGTTTCAGGATGTTCTGGGACTGCTTGCCGGACTGCATGTCGCCGAGCGACCGCAGGTAAATGCGTCCCAGCAACCGGCGTGCTTCTACATTCTTCGGATCGCGCTTAATGATGTCCTGGGCTTCGAGAACGGCGTCGCGAATCCGCCCGGTCTTCGCGTACAGTTCTGCGAGGCTGGCGTTCAGGTATTCCGAGGTCGGGTCGGCCTCGATTGCCTTCTTATATTCTTCGACCGCTTTAGACGCATACTCCGCGCGCCCATACGTGGCGGCCAACTCCTCGTACATGTGCGCCAGGGTGAAGTGGTAATAAGACTCCGCACGATCCGGCGTTTTCTTCGCGCCAGTATCGGCTGGAGTGGTCGCCGGCGCGGCCTGCGTCGATTCGGCGGGCTGGCTTGCCGGTTTCTGGCTCGGCGGTTGCGATGCCTGGGAAAACCCCGTAGCGGAAGCTGCCAGGAAGAGAGTTGCGACAAGAATACCTTGGATTTTCATCAAAAAAGAACCAGCCCGATCTCTTGCTTTTGGATGCGCTCACAACCCCGAAAGGAGCGTTATCTATTGTAGCGGAATCGGGCCTCCGTTTTCTGGCTCAGATGGGTTATTTCGATCCCCCGACCGCACCAGGGAACACGGCCTTCGCGGTCTGTGCCGTCGCGGCGCCGGTAGGGATCTCCTGCAAAACCCGAACTTTCCAGCTATTCTCCGCCGGTGTCATCAATACCAGGTACTGGACGCTAAGGTTCTCAGAATGAAGGATTTTACCGCCGTCCCGGTACTGGATCTCGAACTGCGCGGTGTCGCGAAGCTGCATCGCGGAGCCATCCGGAGAATAAAAGATGACCTGCAGGTGATGGCCGTGATCGACGATCCGCCGGGATAACCCCGCAGCCTTCTGAGCTTTGATCGTCTCCACCCACTGGTTCTGGGCGTAACCTGCGAAGTCCGACGTTAGAAGATCGGGTTGATTATCCTCGAGCGCCTGCTCCAGGGCCTGCCATGCCTCACCGTAATCGCGCGTGACAGAAGCCTTCGTCTCATCCTCTACTTCGCGAGGCCCGGCCTTCGACGTATCCAACCGCACTTGCGGTCCAGTTGGCGGGGCTGCAGAAAGCGACTGAGGCAGTCCGAGTACGACCACCACGATCAGAAAACCAACCGTCAGCAGCAGCCAGCCTAAGCGTTCACGCATTATTTGCCACTCCACTGGATTTCATTGCCCAGCACCACCCCTGCGGCAACCGAAATTGTCGCCTTCTGCGACGGCGGAAGTTCTGCCTGGGCAATACCACGCTTGATGCGCGCATCAACCGTGCTCTTCCCGCTCTGGTCGGTCGAGGTGAAAGTAACGATCGTTCCGTCCGGAACGGGATTCCCGGCGCAGTCACGAATCGGATCAGTCTCCACCAGGATGTTGCCATCCTTCGACGGCTCTGCCTTCATGCGGATGGTGCAGGGCTCCGACGCCGTCTCTTGCACCACACGCTGCACGCTGGCGCCGTTCGAACTCGCTGTGAATTGCGCCGCTCCAGCCTTCTTGCCGGAATCCATCCGCACCCACGCAACCCCGTTTTGGCTATCTATGCTGCGGGTAGTCGCCGGAGCACCCTCGACATCCAGATCGAACTTCACTGGGTATTTTTCCAGCACCAGGTTGTCGTATCTGTCGAACAGGTACGCGCTGCCGGTGATCACGTCCTTGCGCGCCGCTGGCACACGCGAAGGGCGTGCGAGGAAGGCGATCTTTTCGAGCTTCGCGGGAGCCACGAAGAATGAACCGGAAGCGTGTTCGTCGCCGAGCAAAATTACCGTGTATCGCCCGGACTGCCGCAGCTTACTACCCTCGATCTGCGCGGGGTTTCCCAGTTCAACCTTCCGCTTAATTGCCGTGCCGGGGCCAAAAACATACAGAGTGGCCGTGCCGCTGCCGTGCGTGGGCACAGACAGGTCCTCGCCGGCGGTCGCATTGGTCGGCAATGAGAGGTTCTGCGCCGCCGCCAGCATCGCGAAACAAACTACGACCGAAACGATGAAGATGCTCTTCATGGTCAGTCCTCCCGGCGATCGATGCTGTACTGGTTCACAGTGACACGATACGTCTGGATATTCTTCGCGAGCGAGTCGTTGACGGCGACGGAGAAGGGAACCGGAGTCTTCGGCAGCAGCGCACGGTTGACGTATCCGTCCGAAACCCAGATCACCCGCCCGGCGTTGTCGTAGAACGTCGCGAGCACGTGCGGGATGTTCACCGTCTGGCCGCTCTCATTTATCAGGTCGCCGGTCAAAACAGTGCGCCCCTGGGCGTCCTTTCCAATGCGCTGGTGGAGAACACCCATGACCGGATCGGCCGAAGCCGGCACAAGCAGTGCCGTCGGTTGCATCCGAACGCTCTTGATGTTTGCAAGCTTCACGCCCGGGAAGTCGATGCGGAATGGCGAAACTTCCTTCGGCAGCAGCACATGGGAGATCTTGTCGAAGCTCTCCTCCTGTCCGAGCGTTTTTCCATCCTTTCCGACCAACGTTGCCGAGACGTCGACGAAACCAGGCACCGTATCTTCATTCACGATCTCGCCCAGAATGACCGTGTCACCATTGCGGGTGATCGCGTTCATCGAGGTGATGCGTACGCGCGGCGCCTCTGCGTTCTGCGCGCCCCAATCGTCGCCCGAACCGCGATTGATGATATCCCAGCGCAGGTAGTTCACGGGGATCACCTGGGGCGGAACTTTAGGCTGTTTCGCGACGGGCCATACGACTTTCCAACTGTCGCCTTCGCGCATCACGTTTACGTCGCGGACATCGTAGAACGCGCCGACTGCCGTGGACCACTCGATGCTGGCGCGTACCAGGGCTTCATTGTCGTTCTCGTGCAGAACCTTGGTGTGGAAGCTTTGAAGGGTGGAATAGGTTTGCAGACTGCCGTCGCGTCCGGTGAAATCTTTCGCAAAGTCCTGCTCATCGGTGTTGCTCTTCTGCGAAACGTACCGGAACGCGCCGTTGAAGTCGTGCCCCTGGGCCCGGCTAAGCAGTGATTGCACGGCACCTTCCGGAGTCGTCGCCGGCTTCAGTTGGTTGCTGTGAATCGTCGCCATACCAACGAGCGCAGCCGTGAGGACGATAAGAATGATCGGCAGTATGCGTTTCATTTATTTCGCCTCCCTGTAAATTGGTTCCGGAGTCGTGGCTGGGAATTCGAGGGTTTCTCCTGCACGGCGACGGTCGGGGAGGAACGCCACCGCGAATAGCGCGAACAGGCTGGAGGCTACCGGCAGGATGCCCCACAAGATACCCTGCGTCTCTGTCGGAACGAAGGTGCCGAAATCGAGTTTCTTGGCTGGCGGCGCGTCGTCCTTCGTCCATAAGGTCACCGCGCCGTCATCGTAGGTTTCCGAGTGTCGCCAACCGGCGAAGGCCAGCAGCGGTTCGTAGTAGCGATCGCGCACGAAGATGTAGCGCAACCCGTACTGGTCGGCATGCTTCAGTATGGCGCGAAGAGCTTCCATGCCCGCCGCGCCGAAGTACTTGGAGTTGTAGAGCTGCCCAGAACCGTAGGCGGTCAATTCAGGCAACAAGCGCGCGGAGTTGTAGTCGCCGTCCACGCTGCTGGCGTTTACGTATGTCGAGACCCTCGCGAATTCGTTGCCGAAGCCAAGGGTCAGATACCGGAACCTCGAGTGATCCGGATTGTTCATGAAGGTAATTACAGGCTTCACGTCGAAGTTCGAGGAGCCGATTGGGTTACTCGCATTCCACGCCAGCGCTGCCGCAAATGTCCCCACCGATAACAATGCCAGGGCGACAATTCCCTTTCGGGCCCACCTGTCGACGATATAGGTCGCGAGCACGGACACGATTGGCAGCGCCATGAGCGTCGCCCAGAAGGTAAAGCGCTCGTAAGTCAGAATCTCGTATGCGCGGCCCAGCAGCCATTTGCCGACAGGGGTCGTGCCGCCAAGCCCGATCATCGTGGTCACGTACCAGCCGATGAGCAGCGGTCGCAAACGACTCTCCGCCGAGCCCTTGAAGAAGATGTAAGGCAGCCCGAGAAGCAGTGCGCCCATGGGGACAATCCAGAAGTTGAGTCCGCTGTGAGGAACAAGAATGTAGTTGTCACGGCTGCCGTGCGGAATCGGCATCTGGGTGATCGGATTGGCCATGAACGCTATGAAATAGGGGGCCAGTACGACCAGGATTAGAACGCCCGTCAGCACGGAAAAAATCAGGCCACGTACCACGACACCGGCGACGGTTGCGTTTTCGCCGTCTTTTTTGCGATCCATTCCCGAGAGCCACCACACCGGCAGCGCGAACAGGATGGAGCCGAAGATGAACGTGACATGGTGCGCCGCCGCGCCCGCCATCGCAATTGCCAGGCCCTTGATGAGCGGCAGGAACCGGCCGCTTCGATTCCAGTCATAGAAGTATGGCAGCGCGTTCAATGTCAGCGCCGCGGCGGCAGTGGTCGGCAACTGTCCGGCTTGATAGACGAGGAGAGCCAATGAGCCGAGGAAAACCGAGCCGATCGCCGCGTAACTCGCCTGCCGCTCGTTTACCCATAGTCGCGCATAGCGCAGCACTCCTACGGGGAGCAACAGAAGTACAGCCAGTTGCACCAGCATGTAGCCATAGTTCAGGCCGACAAAGTTCGAGAATAGCGCGATCCACTGGTGCGTCAGCGGCGGATAGGTCGTCTGAGAGAATCCGCCGTACCATTTCGGGTTCCACGGGTTGAACCAGTGGTGCTCGTAATGCGACGCAAAAAAGATATGCGTGTTCGCGTCATAAGAGTCCAGCGGGATCTTCATCAAAAGCAGCGGACCATGCACTGCGATTGCGAGTAGCAGGATCACGGTGATAGGGATTCCGCGCGAAGTTGGGAGGGACTGGGACTTAGTACTCAAGGAATCCTCCACAGCACTGTTCAGCAGCAATTTGGATTCCTAATACTCGGGAAGGTTTGCCTTGAGCACCGCGCTTCTCTTTTCAGAGTTTCCGGCCAACCGCACTGTGAACAAACGCACCCAATGAGAGTACGCCACTTCTCTTGTTGGTGGGGTGGTTGCGCAATGCGAGCTTCGGGCCAGCCGTTTTGCCCGAATCCGCATCGGAAGGTTTTTGGTATTCAGCTTGCGAGTGGTGAACCCGCCACGTCGCTCGTGAGACATCCGAGTGGTCCCGTGAAAAAACGATTTGCTGTTTTCATATTCTGTTCCCTGTTGATTCTCCCGGCAGCGCTGCTCGCGCAGACGTTCGAAATTCCGGGACAGACTCCGCAAGCCGCGGGTAAGAAATCGCCTGCGCAAAAGGCGGGGAAACGATCCGTTCGGTCGCAGGAGACCCAGAGCATCGGCTGGGGCAGCAGTCTTCAAGTGGGACAATTGGCTCGTGCCGCGCGGCAGGCGCTCGCGCATAACAACCCCGCACAAGCCGCCACCTTCGCTCAGCGCGCCGTTCAAACCGCGCCTCGGGACGCGAAGCTCTGGTTTTTGCTCGGCTACACATCGCGACTGGCTAACCGCAACCAGGCTTCGCTCGACGCATATCAGCACGGCCTGAAATTGAGTCCTGGTTCGGTTGACGGTCTCTCCGGCCTTGCACAGACGTATGCCAGGATGGGGAACATCGACCAGGCGAAGCGCCTGTTGATGGAAATCGTCAGCAAGAACCCGCGTCGCCAGAACGACCTGCTCATGGCCGGTGAGCTTTACATGCAAACCGGCGACCCCCGGCAGGGAATTCGCTTATTACAGCGCGCCGAGGACATCAAGCCCACCACACATGCCGAGCTGATGATGGCAGTTGCCTACCTGAAATTGAATCAGCCCTCGCAGGCGAAACAGTTGCTCGACAAGGCAAAACGCCGCGATCCGAAGAACACTGCTATCTTCCGCGCGATCGCCAACTACTACCGTGGGGAGCACGACTACAAATCCGCCATCGCAACGTTAAGAAGCGCACCGCGGATGACCCCGGAACTGCTGGCCGATCTCGGTTACACCTACGGACTGAACGGCGACAAGAAGCAGGCGGCGGACACTTACATCCGCGCCGCCAATGCCGATCCGAAACAGATCGGCTACCAGTTGAGCGCCGCGCAGGCATTGATCACCGGCGGTCAGCTCGAGCAGTCACGTCAGTTCATTGCCCGGGCTGAAACCCTCGACGCCAACAACTATCGGTTACACGCAATCAAGGGCTTTCTCGCGAGAACCGAGGACCGCCCTGCTGACGCAATCCGTGAATACAGCCAGGCCATCGCGCTTCTGCCGCAGGGCGGAGTGCCCGAAGGTGATCTCTACCCCATTTCCCTGCGCTTGAATCTTGCGGAACTCTACCGCCAGCAAAACGACGACGCCAATTCCCGTCAGCAAATTGTGATCGCCGAGCAGATGGTGAACAAGTTGAACCTTCAGGGGGCGGCGAGAGCAGAGTTCCTGCGTGTCCGCGCCAGCATCTTCACTGCCGAGCAGAACTACACGGGGGCTGAGAAAGATTTGCGCGAAGCGATGCGGCTTGATCCCAGCAACACCAACATCACGCTGCAATATGCAAATTTGTTGTGGAAAACCAACCGGAAGCCCGAATCGCGCAAGCTCTATAACGCCATTCTCGCCAAGGATCAGAACAATCACTTCGCACTCGAAGCCCTCGGATACATGGCGCGCGAAGATGGCGATAACAATGCTGCCCAGGGCTATTTCGAGCGCTATGCTCGCGCCTATCCGAAAGACTACGTCCCGTACCTGGCACTCGGCGATCTCTACACCGCAGAACACCAGTATGCTCGCGCCAATGCCAGCTACGAAGAGGGTTACAAACGCTCGCCTGATAACGCGCTGATCATCGCCAATGCTGCGAATGCAGCCATTGCCGCACAGCAAATCGATCTTGCTGGAACCTGGGTGGCCCGTGCTACCGGAAAAGCCAAAGATGATGCGCGCGTCATGCGCGAAGACGAACGGTACCTGTTCCACAAGGGCAAGTACCTCGAATCTGCCCAACTCGGATACAAGGTCCTGCAGAAGCTGCCCCGCGACCGCAACGGCTCCGTCTACCTCGTCTACGCGCTTTATAACCTCGGCCGCTACGATGAGGTGCTGACAGTGGCGCACCGTTACGAAAATATTCTGCCGAAGGAGCCGAATTTCCCGCTTCTCTTAGGGCACGTCCACAAGCAGGTGAACCTCCTCGACGAGGCGGTGAATGATTATGGCCGGGCGATTGCAAGAGATCCGAAAATGGTCGATGCCTATGTCAATCGCGGCTACGTTCGCAATGACCTTCAGGATCCTGAAGAATCCATTCGCGACTTCGATACTGCGTTGAAACTAGAGCCCGACAACGGCATCGCGCACCTCGGGCTTGCTTTTGCTGATCTTGAGTTGCGTAAGGGCAAGTCGGCGCTGGATGAGGTCAACACAGCGGAGAAACTGCTCGGCGAATCCGGCGCAACGCATCTCGCGCGCGCCACCGCCTATCGCCAGATGCGCCTTCTCGATCAAGCCGAGAAGGAGTACGAGGTCGCTCTAAAGTACGCGCCTGACGACTTGAAATTGCACATGGCGCTCGCAGATACGCAGTACTACGCGCGCCACTATCCACAGGCCGTCCAGACACTCACTGCGGCTCTGCGCCTCTCCCCCGACGACCCGCTTATTTATTCCGAGATGGCGCATTCCTATGCGCAAATGCATCGCCGCAACGAGACCCTGCAGTATGTGCAGGCGGCCGAGCGTGCCGGCGGGGACCGCTCCTCGATTTTCCTGAACACCGGCGAAGCTCTGATGGAGCTCGGCGACCAGAACGGCGCAATGCAGCGTTTCGCGCGCGCACTGCAGGCCCCTGACGCCGATAAGGTCGCGGCCCGCCTTTTAATTGCGCGGCTGTTTGTTCGCCAGGGACGCTACGACGACGCTCGCGAACAGGTAGGTCTGGGTTTCGCCGAGGCACGCGTCGGGGAAGCATCGCCAGTGACGGCCGACGATCTCATCGAGGCCGCCAACGTATTCCTCTCCATGAGCGACTTCGATCTTGCGCAGCTCTATTTTGAGCGTGCCAAGGCCGCGGGTGCCGCAGACCAGGTCGTCGCCATCGGGTTGGCAAACGCGTATCTGGCCCAGGGGAAGTCCAACGAGGCACAGGTACAACTTGCGAGTCTCGGCAGTCCTGACGACCTCCAGCAGAACTATGACTACAACCTCGCCTTGGGATCGCTCTACCGGCAGCAGCACGACAATCTCCGCGCCCTTGGCGCCTATGCGCGCGCCAATCTTGTTGCAGGAAACGACGACGTTGCCGAACGCGCAATGCAGGACGTCGCCGCGTCAGAAGGGATGCGCGTCACCGATAAACTCAGTGTCGGCGGAGACTTTAGCCTCAACGGAATCTACAACGATGTGACCATTTACAACCTCGACCGCCAGTTGTTTGGCGTAACAACTCCATCGCATCTGCCCCCGCCGCGCGCTGAATATGAGTCGCGCTGGATGAGCGATTTCAAGTATCACCAGTTCGGATTGCCTGTCATCAGCGGATTCGTGCAGCTTCGCAACGCCCGTGGCCCCTACTCTGTCCCGAGTGAAGCGCTCATCGTTGATCGCGACACTTATGATTACTCGGTCAACGGCGCTCTGAATCCGCAGCTCCATCTCGGGGCTCTCGACCTGCAGTTCAACACGGGGCTTCAGTACACCTGGCGTCGCGATCACAAAGATCCTGTCGATCTGAATCAGAACCTGTTCCGCCAGTTCGTCTATTTCTCGTCGAATTCGCTCTTCGATTGGGTTTCGTTCCGAGGCGCGGCATTCCATGAAACCGGGCCCTTCTTGGACAAACCCTCTTCTTCGCGCGAACTGGGCGCGAGTCTCCAATTTCTTGTAGGCCGCCCATGGGGGAGGACACAGTTATTGACCGGCTATAGTGTTCGCGACCTGCAGTTTAGCCCGATAATCCGTGAATTTTTTACCACTACTACCTCGGTTGGCCTGCAACATCGGTTTGGCAAGAAGTTGAAGATCGCGGCGCTGGGGGAGTATATCCGCTCCTGGAGAGCGCAAGACTTCTCCTACTTCCTCGCCCAGGGGATGCGTCCGGCCGGACAGTTCGAGTACGACGTGAATGACCGCTGGAATGTCACGGGAAATTTCTCTTTCTCGCGCGGCATGGGATTTCACGACTATGACAACGTGCAAAACAGTTTGCTCATCAATTATCAGAGGCCTCTCCACCGCAAAATGGACGACGGCGGTGGGGAAATTCCAGTCGAGTATCCGCTACGGTTCTCGTTTGGAATTCAGAGCGCGAATTACTTCAATTTCACCGGTCCGGGATCGACTACTCTGATTCGACCTGTATTTCAGTTGGGTCTGTTTTAAGGACCGGTTTTCGGGTGCTGCGAAGTTTAGGGATCGGGGCTCCATGAAGATTTGTTTGGTGACTGCTTTCCCGCCTAGCCGGCGGGGGCTGAACGAGTACGGCTTCCATATCGCAAAAGAACTTCAGCGCGATCCGCTGTTGAGCCTTACTGTGCTGGCGGATGAACTTCCCACCCCAAATCCAGAGTTGGAGGATTTCGATGTCGTCCGCTGCTGGTCATTCAACGAATTGAACAATCCCGTCCGCCTGCTGCGCGCCATCCGCCGCTGCAAACCGGACGTTGTGTGGTTCAACCTGTTGTTCTCCACATTCGGCGGAAAACCCCTTCCCGCCTTTGCCGGCTTGGCCACTCCCGCTCTGTCACGTCTCCGCGGTTATTACACGCATGTCACGCTCCATCATCTGATGGACAACATCGATCTCAGGGACGCCGGCGTGCGCTTTCCGCGCGTTTATCGCGCCGCTGGATACATGGCCACCCGCATGCTCCTCATGGCGAATTCGGTGAGTGTACTGTTGCCCGCTTATCGCCGCACGCTGATGCAGCGTTACAGCGGAGAGAACGTGCATTTCCGCGCCCACGGAATTTTATCCGCCCGGCCGGAGCCGCCCGAATTCTCGCTTCGCGGCAATCCCGAACATTGCATCCTCGCCTTCGGCAAATGGGGGACTTACAAGCGTCTCGAATTGCTGATCGAGGCCTTCCGGGAACTCTCGAAAGGGATGCCGAGTGTGAAGCTCGTCATTGGCGGATCCAACCATCCGATGACCCCCGGGTATGTCGAATCGGTCGCGGAGCAGGTCGGTAACCACCCGAACATCGAGTTCACCGGGTATGTGGCGGAAGAGCGCATCCCGGAACTATTCCGAAGCGCAAGTGTACTGGTGATGCCCTATTCGTCAGCTACCGGTTCCAGCGGGGTTGCCCACCTCGCCTGCGAATACGGCCTTCCCATCATTTCGGCCGGGGTCGCCGATTTCAAGGAGATGGCCGAAGACGAAGGGCTGGCGATCCTGTTCTACGAAACCGGCAATCCGCGGAGTCTCACTTCGCGTCTTAAGGAGTTGCTCGACGACGCCCAACTTCAGAAGGAGATGTCGGAACAGAATTTCTCGTCCGCGTTGCGCATGACGATGCCCCAAATTATTCGCCAGTACCTCCGATCCTTCGACCTGCACCGGCGGGCCAAGGCTCTGGAGCCAATCTCCCGGTTCCGCAGGATCCCGGGCTGGATTCCGTCTCGGTCGGCTATATTCCGCGCCGCAGCGCCAAGGTGGACCACATGGATGTGAGAGCGGTCATTCTCGTCGGCGGAGCCCGCTCGGAAAATGCCGAGCAACTGGCGGGGATTCCGGTGGGCCTGGTGGATATTCTCGGCGCACCCGTCATTCAGCGGATTATCGATCGCCTCGATCGATTTGGCGTGAGCGGTGCCGCGGTCGTCTCGAGAGTTCCCGCTTCCGCGGCATCTCTCGCGCGCGGCAGCATACGCCCGGGTATCCACTGGACCGAAGCGGTGAATGGAAATTTCTGGCGCTCTGCCGAGACCGCCTTCAATGAGATGGCCCAGGCCGGAGCTGAACTCGTGTTGGTGGTCCGTGTCGGCGCATATGCCGAAGTCGATTACGAAGATGTAGTGCAATTTCACCTTGACAGGAACGCTCGGCTTACCAGCGTCTGTGATAGCAGCGGCACGCCCCTCGACATCTTCGTCATCAGCGCCTCGCGGCGGAACGATGCTGCTTACCTGTTTCGTCATGAGTTGCAACAGATGCGCGTCGCTTGCGAGGCCTATCCCTTTGAGGGCTATGTCAATTCATTAATCGATGCCCGGGACCTGCGGTTGCTCGCGCTCGATTCCTTTTCTGGAATTACGAGCATCACGCCTTGTGGCCGCGAGATCAAGCCAGGCGTTTGGCTCGCCGAGGGTGCCCGCGTGCATCGCACCGCACGCCTGCTTGCCCCATGTTTTGTTGGCTCGCGGGCTAAGGTGCGCGCAGCCTCACTCCTTACCCGTGGCAGTGTTGTTGAACATCATGCCGAGGTCGATTGCGGCACCATCATCGAGAACTCCACCATTCTGCCCACCGCCATTGTCGGTGCCGGGCTCGATGCCATTCACTCTGTCATCGGTTTTCAACGCGTCTGGAACCTGCGAAGAACCGTCGAAGTCGAGATCAGCGATCGTCAGTTTGTGGGGGCGCAGCGTAGCGCTCCCTTGCGAATGATTGGCAGCGCGGCAACGTTAGCCGCACTGTTCACAAAGTCGGTTGGGCAGACTCTGCTCGGACGCAGAGCAACTCCTCAGCCCGAATTACAGGAAGCCGTTTGCCGTCCCGCAAGCGCCCTAAAAAAAGTGGAGTCTCCCGAAATTCAGGAAGAGGGGCTCTCCGCCACCGAATTTCTCCCAGCGAGGCGATATGGAAACGAGTAGGCCGATTGTAGTGAAAAGGGTTCCCGTATTTTTGAACGGCCGCCAGGCACGTCAATTTCACGATGAGGTTCGTCCTCTTCTGCTGATTGACCGTCCCCAGGTGGTTTTCGATCTTGCCGCAGTCCGCCAGATCGATGCCGCCGGAATCGACATGCTTCTCGATTGCATGACCGAGGCCAGCAAGCGCGACGGTGACTTGAAACTCGCAAACCTATCGCCGCACGCTGCTGTCATTCTCGAGCTCACGCGAACCGACCGTCTCTTCGAAATCTACGAGACCGCAACGGATGCGGTGAAAAGTTTCAGCAGCTTCCTTCCCAATGCTGTACGTCAGTTCTATCCAGGCATCGGTACGGCTCCAACCGTGGCCTGGAAGCAGTCCGAGAGCCAGCGCGAAGCCGCGCGTAGAGAGGAAACCGCGGCGTGAGTTTCCCCACCGAAGAAGTCGTGGTCGTTCCGCCCCGTGGAATGTGGGGCCGAGTCCTCGAACTTCGACACCATCCCACGCACGCGCGAATCATGGATGGCAGCGCCACGATGCTTGTGGGCTCTGCCTTCGTCAGTCTGCTGAATTTTGCTTTTAACCTGGCCGCCGCGCGCATGCTCGGCCCAGCTGAGTTCAGTCACGCAGCCGCCGCAGTCACGCTTCTGATGCTCGCGTCCTGCATCAATCTCGCGTTTCAATTAGTAACCGCGAAGTTGATCGCCCGCTCCCAGGATCCCTCGATTCGCGCGGGCATCTACGCAACTTTGTTGAAAAGATCCTGGGTCATCGGAATTGCGCTGGGCAGCACTGTCGCTCTCTCCAGCGGACCCATCGCTCATTACTTGCGGCTCCCCTCACCGCAGTACATGCTTGTTCTTGCCGTGGGGCTCGTGTTCTATGTCCCGCTCGGAGCCAAGCGGGGCGGAATGCAAGGCACCTGCAAGTTTCGGCGGCTCGCCACTAGTCTTACGTCGGAGTCTCTCGTAAAACTCCTCACCGCAGTGGCACTGATATGGGGCGGCGTGGGCGTGATGGGCGCCTTCATCGGCATTTCTGCCTCGGTAATTGTAGCTTTTCTGCTTCCCGCGGCTGACCAGGAACTCAGGATTGAAGCAGCGCCCCACACGCCTGCGCCTTTTTCGGAGGCGTTGCAGGCGATCATCTTCTTTGTCGGGCAGGTCGTTATCAACAATATCGACATTCTGATGGTGAAGCACTTCTTCGCCGCCGATCTTGCAGGTCTCTACGCGGCCGTCGCCCTCGTGGGGCGACTTCTGTATTTCGCCACCTGGTCGGTTTCCAGCGCCATGTTCCCACTCTCGGCGGGAGAAAGAGACGAGAAAGATAGCCGTCGTGTGCTGGTGATATCCCTCGGATTCGTAACTGCCCTTGCAGTGGTTTTCGTTTCCTTCCTCGCGGCATTTCCGCAGTTCATTATTGACTCACTATTTGGGGCCGGTTTTCACGTGCCGAACACGGATGTTGCAAGCCTGCTCACGATGAACGCGCTCGAAGTGAGTATTTATGCCGTCGTAGTTGTTCTCATCACCTACGAGATGTCGCGTCGCGTAGCGAACACTGCATGGATTCAATTACTGGTCAGCGGCGCCGTTGTGATTGGCGTCTATGGTTTTCACTCTACCCTGATGCAGGTCATAATCGTGCAGCAGGTACTTCTAATAGCGCTTCTTATCGCCGTTTCTACCCCATTCTTCCGGCGATCTCATGCTTATCTCAAGGAGGCAGTATGAAGCGATTGCGCCGGGTTCACGAACCCGAAGTAATAGCGGAATTCCTGAAGAATGAGTTTTTCCAGGAGGAGTTCCACGCCGATCGCTCGCAGTTCGAGCATCTCGTGATGGATGCCAATATCTCGAACGAGCGGGACAACGCTCTTCGCAGAGCCTTGCTCTTCCGGCGCCGCGGCCACATGTGGCGCGAACTCCCAGCCGATACGCAGTGGTGGGAAGTCACTCTTGAGCCCGAGGACCTAAGTTTGATCCGCGTCTTCCCTCGTGCCCAGTGGCGATGCGTTTCCGACGGCAGTTTTCAACTGACCGACATTACCGAACGCATCGCAACGGCCGACTTTCCCGGGGAGAAGACGCGCACATTCATCGCCAAGGTACATGACATCGCCTCCGACCTTCAGAACGGGAAGAATCACAGCTCCGTGCTGCTCATTGGAATCGATGAGATGAATCCGCTTACGATTCTTGAAGGCAATCACCGTCTCACCGCAGCATTGCTTGCTTCGCCCGAATTGGTGCAAACCAGCTTCAGGATCTTGTGCGGATTCTCTCCCAACATGGCGACGTCCTGCTGGTATGAGACGAATTTTCCGAATCTCTGGCGCTATGCAAAAAACCGGCTTCGCAACTTGTTTTACGACCGCGAAGCCGATGTGTATCGCATTCTCAACGAAAAACGCGCCCCCACCGAGGCCGAGCCAGGGTTCAACGAGGCTGCGGCCTTCGAAAGCCGCGTCGGCGCTCAAAAGGCAATACCGGGATCCAAGTAAGAAATTGCGCCACTCTCCTTCGGGGGAGTGGCGCACGATTGGAGAGTTCCCCATGTTCGCAATTCGAAAATTGATTTACCTGTTAGTTTTTGCGCTGGCATTCGCTGTCTGCGGTGTTCCCGACGTCGTTGCCCAGCAGCAATCGTCTGGGCAGTCGCAGCAGCAAAGCCGGCAGACTCAGCAGCCATCCACCAGCGGAGTGACCGTGAATCCTGCGCAGGCGCCGCTTTCGCCGCCGCCTTCTGAAGAACAGCCGACGACCATCTACGAAGGCAATCCGCCGAGCGCTCCTCCGCAGACGACCACCGTTCAGCAGCAAACCCCACAACAGCAGCAGAAGCAGCCGTTGGGCGCTGCAACTGCCGGCGCGGTTACCACCGAGGGCGGTGGCGCATCGCGTCCTGCCGGTACCGCGATTGCTCCCGCCAAGCAGCACCAGGTGCGCTCATTCCTCATCAAGTTGGGCGCAGTGGCCGCGGCGGGAGTAGCTATTGGCACCGTTTACGCATTATCCAAGGGAACGTCGAGCGTTCCACCGAATTCAGGGCGATAAGAATATGAAAGACGCAAGAAGTCGCAAACCGCTGGTCGTGAGTTTTTCGGGCTTGGACGGCGCAGGCAAGACGACTCAGATCGAGAACCTGCGCGGCCTGGCTGGCTCGCTCGGACTCCGCGACACCCAACTCGCTTTCTGGGACAACATTGTGGTCCTGTGTCGGTATCGGGAAGGCTTCGTTCACAAGGTATACGGCAGCGAGCGCGGAATCGGCGCGCCGGACAAGCCTGTCGAGCGTCGCGACAAGAACGTTCGCGCCTGGTACTTGAGCCTGATCCGCCACGGCCTCTACCTGCTCGACGCGTTGCATCTAGCGTGGGTGATCGCCAAGGCTCGTCGCCGCAACGTCGATCTCGTCATTGTGGATCGCTACATCTATGACGAACTCGCGAACCTTCCACTCGAAAATCCGCTCACGCGCATTTTCGTGCACTTCGTGAAGGGACTTGCACCCACGCCGGACATTGCGTTTCTGCTGGACGCTGACCCCGTCGCCGCGCGAATCCGCAAACCCGAATACCCGGTGGAATTCATGCAGCACTCACGCCGTGCATACTTCATGCTCGCCGAGTTGCTTGGTACCATGACCGTCATTCCGCCGCTCCCGCTCAGCGAAGCCAAGCACCAGGTCGAGCAGCATTTCCTGCGCGCGCTCGGCGGCGGCCTGGCAGAGGAACGAGCCCTTGACCGCGCGACAGCATAGCACTCAGCATTCAGTAAACAGACCCACTGGAAAAACAAAACCCCGATCGAATCGGGGTTTTCTCGTGAATATCCATTGTCCTGCTTCGACTGAACGCCGATTGCCGAGTGCTACTTCACTTCCGCCGGCTGAATCTGGTGTACCTCAACCCAGTTGGTTGGATACTTTCCGGTGTAACACGATGAGCAGAACTGCGTTTCCTTGCCGTCTTCGCCACAAGCCTTGCGCAGGCCGCCCAGCGAAAGGTAGGCGAGGGAGTCGGCGCCTATGTATTCGCAAATCTCTGCTACCGATTTGTTCGCCGCGATGAGCTGCGACCGCGTCGGTGTATCCACTCCGTAGTAGCACGGCGAAATCGTCGGCGGGCAGGAAATCCGCATATGGACTTCTTTGGCCCCCGCATCCCGAATCATCCGCACGATCTTGCGGCTGGTAGTCCCGCGCACGATCGAGTCATCGATGAGGATCACGCGCTTGCCTTCCAGCACATTGCGCACCGGATTAAGTTTCAGCTTTACGCCGAAGTCGCGCACCCGCTGCTCCGGTTCAATGAATGTTCGCCCCACGTAGTGGTTGCGGATGAGCCCAAACTGCAGCGGAATCCCGCTCTCGAATGAGAATCCCATCGCCGCCGTTACGCCCGAGTCCGGCACCGGAACAACGATGTCTGCATCCACGGGGGCTTCGCGCGCAAGCTGACGGCCCATTTCTTCCCGAGTCTGCTGCACCGGTTTGCCGAAGATCATGCTGTCCGGTCGCGCAAAATAGACATGCTCGAAGATGCAATTGGCCGAAGGTAGTGCCGCCGCGTAGAAGCGCGAATGCACGCCCTCCGGTCCGGCAACCACCATCTCGCCCTGCTTGACCTCGCGCTCGTAAGTCGCGCCAATCAAATCGAATGCGCACGTTTCCGAAGCGAACACGATGGTCTCCCGGCTGTTTGCCGATGCCGGAATCCGTCCCATCGAAAGTGGCCGGAAGCCACGCGGATCGCGGGCGGCAAAGATGTGATCCGGCGTCATGATGACTACCGAGAACGCACCTTCGATCCGCCGCAGCGCATCCGCGATCGCTTCTTCCACGCTCGCTTCGCGCGATTGTGCGATCAGGTGCACGATAATTTCGCTGTCGCTGGTTGTCTGGAAGATTGAGCCCTGCCGTTCGAAGCGTTTGCGAATGTCGGCGGCGTTTACCAGGTTTCCGTTGTGCGCCAGCGCGATGCTGCCCTTGTTGCACTCTACGCGAATCGGTTGCGCGTTCAGCAGCGCCGAATTTCCCGTCGTCGAATACCGCGTATGCCCAATCGCCAGCGAACCCGGCAATTTCGCGAGGACTCCCTCATTGAAGATGTCGCCGACCAGTCCCATGGCCTTGTGCAGGCTGATGCGTTCGCCGTCCGCCGCCGCAACGCCGGCCGACTCCTGCCCGCGATGCTGCAGAGCATGCACTCCCAGGTACGCAAGCGTAGCCGCCTCCGGGTGCCCGTAGATGGCAACTACCCCGCATTCTTCCCGAAACTTGTCGAACATCTTCTGAGCCCCTAACTCTTCTCGAGTATCTGCGGAACCAATTCTTCCGCCGTCTCCACGTGCAACGCCTTCACCAGCGCGTTCGCCCAACTCTCCTTCAGCCGAGACACCGCTCCCGCCATCGCCGTCTGGCCGTCCACGCTGATTCGCAACTCGCCATCCGTCGTCGTGCCGATTGCTTTTGCCGAGAGTCCGTATCTTATCGCGATTTCCCGAATTCTCGACACATTTGCTGCGCCACACGAAAGTAGAATCCGGGTCGCATCTTCACCGAACAGGACACATTCCAGCGGAAATCCTTCCGACTCGAGGCTCACATCGGCCCCGATGCCGGCCACAAAACCCGCTTCCGCAACCGTCACCGCAATCCCGCCCTCGGAAACGTCTTTCGCTGACTCGACCAGTCCAGCCTGGATCATTTCCAGCGTGGCCTTCTGCAAGGCGGCTTCCTTCGCCAGATCCAGCGCCGGAGGTAGCCCCCACATATTGCCTAGAATGTCCTTTACATATTCAGATGAGCCGAAGCGAGTCTCCGCTTCAACCGAATCCGCCTTAGTTCCCGGCCCAAGCAGAATCAGAGTCTTACCCGGCGCGCGGAAACTCGGCTGTGTACTATGCCGTAGATCATCCACAATCCCGACCACGCCCAGCACCGGGGTGGGGTAAATGCCTTCTCCGAGCGTCTCGTTATAGAAACTGACGTTCCCGCCCGTGATCGGTGTCTCCAGCGCGTTACAGGCCCCGGTCAGCCCGTCAATAACCTCGGAGAATTGGGCCATGATCGGCGCCTTCTCCGGATTGCCGAAGTTCAAGCAGTTTGTCGCCGCAACCGGCCGCGCGCCCGAGCAGACTACGTTCCGTGCCGACTCCGCGACCGCGTGCATAGCCCCGAGTTTCGGGTCCAGGTAGCACCACCGGCCGTTTCCATCGAGCGCCATCGCCAGCCCGCGGTTCGTGCCCTTGATCCGGATCACGCCCGCCTCGCCCGTCCCCGGTCCCTGGTTGGTGTTCGTCTGCACCATCGAGTCGTACTGCTCGTTGACCCAGCGCTTCGAGCAAATGTTCGCGCCCGCCAAGAGCTTCTCGAGATCGGCCGTGAAATCCTTCTTCGCCCCAAGCTTCACATTCGACGGTTTGGTCTTGGGCACCGGCGCGCTCCACGGCTCGATTGGACGGTGATATAGCGGCGCATCGTCGGTAAGCGCCTCGTTCGGGATCTCGGCGACTACCTTCCCGTGCTGCTTCACCCGCATCTTGTTCTCGGGAATCACCACTCCGACCTCGACCGCGTCCAACCCCCACTTGCGGAAGACCTTCAGCACCTCTTCTTCCCGACCCTTGTCAGCCACAAGCAGCATGCGCTCCTGCGATTCGCTCAGCATGATTTCGTAGGAGGTCATGCTGGTCTCGCGCTGCGGTACTTTGTCCAACTCGATCTCGAGTCCCACGCCGCCGCGTCCGCCCATCTCGCACGTCGAGCACGTCAGCCCGGCCGCGCCCATGTCCTGGATGCCAACCACGGCCCCTGTCTGCATCGCTTCGAGACAGGCTTCCAGCAACAGCTTCTCCATGAAGGGATCGCCCACCTGCACATTCGGCCGCTTCTGCTCCGAGCCTTCCGTGAATTCCTCGCTGGCCATCGTAGCGCCATGAATCCCATCGCGTCCTGTCTTCGACCCGACGTAAATTACCGGATTTCCCGCGCCCGCGGCCTTCGCATAGAAGATCTGGTCGCGCCGTACCAGTCCCAGGGCAAACGCGTTCACCAGCGGATTGCCGTTGTAGCAGGGCTCAAACTTAGTCTCGCCCCCCACGTTCGGCACGCCGAAACAATTGCCATAAGAGGCAATCCCGCTGACCACGCCTTCCATCACCGAGTGGTTGCGGTGAATCGTCTTCTGATCAGTCGTGTCGCCAGGAGTCTTGGAAATCGGTCCAAAGCGCAGCGAATCCATCACTGCCACAGGTCGCGCGCCCATCGTGAAGATGTCGCGCAGAATCCCGCCCACGCCCGTCGCTGCTCCCTGGAATGGCTCAATGAAGGAAGGATGGTTGTGCGATTCGATCTTGAAAGCGCATGCCCAGCCGTCGCCGATATCGATGATGCCGGCGTTCTCGCCCGGTCCCTGCACCACCAGCTTGCTGCGCGTCGGCAGCCGCTTCAGGTGCACGCGCGACGACTTATACGAGCAGTGCTCGCTCCACATCACGCTGAAAATACCCAACTCGGTCATCGTCGGCTCGCGCCCGAGCCACTTCAGAATGCGCTGGTACTCATCCGGCGTGATGCCATGGTCTCGAAGAACTTGGGAGGTAATCTGCGGCTGATTTTCCGGGGAATTCATAGCGGGAACTTCTATTTTCGCATGCCCGCGTCATTGTCGTCTTGCCGGACTTTCATAGCGCCGGCGAGAAGCCGGCGCTACCATGACTTAAAATTTTACATAGCCCTTGGTCTTCGCCAACCGAAGCTCGTCGACCTTATATCCTTCGGCCGTTTTCACCGTCACAACCGAGCTGTATTCCGGCGCCTCTTTCTGTTCCTGGAACGTACCGTTGACCGTGGCTTTCACCTTCCCGGATTGCTCGAATATGACCTTTACGTCCGGTCCGTTGCCATCGATCCTCACCTTGTAATTCCCGGCAGCGAGTTTCGCGCCACCGACCGTAACGTCATTGGAGATGCGCAGATCGGCAAGATTTCCCGCCAAACTCGATACCGCGAGCATAAGAACCGCAACCACTGCCAACAACTTGACAGTCGACTTCATGAATCACTTCCTCCTTATATGAATCGGGCCTGAATATAAAAAACAGCGCGAGGGAATATCCCCGCTTCAGGGTAGACGAGATAGGTAGAAGGATGTAAGCAGTGAGTGTGTTAAAAAGTCTTTAGCCTTGCTGAAATGAAACGCGAACATCCTCCAGGACCGGTGCTCCGTCGGCAGTCGCGAGAACATCCTGCGCCGCAAATCTAGATTTTCAACACGATCTTCCCGTAATTCCGTCTCTCCAGCAGCATGCGATACGCGTCAGCCGCATGTTCCATAGGCAATACCGCCCCAACTTGCGGCTCGATTGCTCCACTTTTAATCCACGGCCTCATCGAATCCAGCGCCGACCGAATCAACTCCGCATTCGCGACTAGTTTGCTCAACCACAATCCGTGAATGCTCGTTCCCTTCAAATAGAGCTGGCCAAGATTGACTTTCGGCTGCTCGCCGGTTGCGGATCCAAAGAGAATCACCCGACCCAGAAAGCCCAGGCACCGGATGGTCTTCCCCGTGTGCTCCCCGCCTAATCCATCGAAAGCCGCATTGACGCCTTCCCCGCCGGTGATCTCCTCCACCCGCTCCTCATAATCTTCTCGCATGTAGTTGATCCCATGCGTAAGGCCAAGTCCCCCCAGTTTCGCCAGCTTTTCATCCGTCGAAGCCGTCCCGAAAGTCTCGATTCCAAGCTGTTTTCCGATTTCGACGGCCGCGGTTCCAACCCCACCTGCCGCCGCATGGATCAGAACGCGCTGATTCGGCCCCGACCTCACCGGCGAGGGATCCTCGGTGCCTCCCTTCACCAATCCCGCTTTCCAGTACAGCAACCATGCTGTGAGATAGTTCACCGGAAACGCAGCGCAATGCTCCAAGTCCCATTCCGCAGGGGCAGGGAAGATCAGATTCCGAGGCGTCGCAACCTTTTCTGCGAACGCCGAGTGCTGCGAATACCCCATCACTCGCTCACCCGTGCCCTCAACGATTCCCGCATATTCGCGCCCTGCAACAAACGGCGGCTCCGGCCCGCCCGGATACTTCCCTTGCGCCGCCCGAACGTCCGCAAAGTTCACACCCGCGGCTGTGACGTTAACGACAACTTCTCCCGTCCCGGCCTTCGGATCCGGAACCTCACGCAACTCCAGCGATTTCGGGCCCTCGTTGCCCGTCACAACGATTGATTTCATCATTCCGCTCCATTCCGGAGTCTAGCAGGAACAAAAAGAGAAACGCAGAGGACGCGAAGGTCGCAAAGGATGTGAGGCGAAATTCGATTCGCGATATCATCAAATCAACTGGTCCCTGGCATTTCAACGAATACGAATTACGGATAATTGCAAACCGAGAACTGGGAACTGCTGCAGTTTTCCTTCGCGTCCTCTGCGTTAATCCTTTCACGCGCTAAACTGGTCCCATGTACCGTCATATCGGCATAGTCGCCTGCAGCGCCGAAGGCGCCGCCCTCTGCTACCGCACCATCTGCGATGAAGCGTCCAGCTACATGGGGCGCCACATGCATCCCGAAGTTTCGATGCATACCTTTCCACTCGGCGATTACATGAAGCTCATTAATGCCGGCGATTGGAAAGGTGTCGCCAGCCTGATGCTCGGCTCTGCGCGCAAACTGCAGTCCATTGGCGCGGACTTCCTCCTCTGCCCGGACAACACGATCCACCACGCCATGCCTTATGTTCTTCCGGAATCGCCGCTCCCGTGGCTGCACGTTGTCGCGGAAGTGGCCGCCGAAGCCCAGCGCCGTGGCCTCAAGAAACTCGCCATCACCGGAACGCGGGTCACGATGGAAGGCACCATCTATCCCGAAATCCTCAAGAAGGCTGGGATCGACTACCGCACACCGTCGCCGCTCGACCGAGAGAAGATCGACAAGATCATCTTCGATGAACTAGTGAACGGCACCTTCCGCTCTGAATCCCTCGGCATCTTCCGCGCCATTATCGAGCGCCTCAAGTCCGAAGGTTGCGACGCCGTCGTCCTCGGATGCACCGAGATCCCGTTGCTGGTTACGCCGGAAAGCTCACCCTTGCCGGTCCTTGACTCCACCCGCCTGCTTGCCCGCGCTGCCATCCGCCACGCCATCGGCGGAACCGCAACCGCAAAATGACCAGCGCAGAGACCGCAAAGGGCGCCAACAAGAAAGTTCAGTTCCTGGTTCTCAGTCAATTGCGCGAGCGAACCTTGATATTTCCAACTGAGAACTGCGAACCGAGAACTGAGAGCGCCTTTCCTCGCTTTCTACGCGATCTCCGCGTTAATCTTTCTTTTGACTTCCGCCGAAACTCCTGTCCGTAGCGGTTTTTGCCAGATTTGCACATTCGGCATCACCAGCATCTCCGCCATTGATGCGGCTCTGGACACACCCGAAACCCGCAAAATCCCTGTTTACGCACCTTTCCGCGAGGGAGGACCACAAACCAGGCTGCACATTTTCTGCTGCACCCCCTTGTGGACGAGCTGCACTCGATTGAAAACAAAGGAGTAAGAAATCATTCAGCTTCTATTGACATTATTTCTGGCTGGAGTAAAACACACTCGTTCTTTGACATCACTGAAGTTTTCCCGGTTGGTGGTGAGTCCGGGGCTCAAGTCAGCTCACCGCAATCCGGGTCTGGGTGGAAGTCGCCAGTGCCAATCACTCAAGTAAGCGATGCAGGCATGTATCGCTGAAGATTGGCAGCCAACACCGCAAATGTTGGCGTTCGATGAGACGGCAGTCTCACCGAAGACTGAGGGCGGCGGCCCTCCTTCCTGAGAACGGCGGTTCTTGGGATCACTGCAGGGACGCAATCCTTGCAGCGAGACGGAAGCGCGAGTTTCCGTCACCGTTGAAGACGGCAGTCTTCAACACCTCCGGTTGGCGCAAGTTGACCGGAAGCTGACGGCGACACCCAGGCTAACGCGATTGCAGAGGGGCGGCGAGGGTCTATAGCGAGCTGCTGGTTGAGGAGAACAAGAGACGTCGAAGGCAAAATTGGAATCCCGGGGCGTTGTTTGATTTGTCCGGTTGGTGGTGAGCCCGGAGCCCGAGTCAAATTGATCGCGCCGAGCGGTCTGTGCAAACAGAAAGCGCGGAATGCAGGTCAGACAAGGGTCGAACGCGAGCTGCTGGTCGAGGCGAAAAAGACATCATAACCCCGGGATTTCTGCATCTACCCGAATCCATCCAACGAAAACAAGCCCCGCATTCCGCGGGGCTTTTCGTTTTGGCCTGCTCTCTCTGGGTTTCTCCATTCTGTAATCATTCCCCCACTACCGCCAACTCCAACTCCTGCAACCGCCCCGGCTGGCCAATAATCTCCACCTCCGAAATCTTTCCATTTTCCAACCTGATTCGGAGCGCCCGCTCCAACTTTCCTCCCGGCGCGAACACCAATCCCACCGATCCATCTACCAGCATCGGCTCCACGAACCGTGCCATCTGGCGGAACGCGATTGCCCCACGAGCCCAGTTCGCCGCTCCCCTGATCTCCCTCGGCGCTCCCGGACGACCTGCGGCTTCATCAATGTGCACCACGACATCTGGGTCGAGCACCGCCAACAATCCCTCGAAGTCGCCTTTTCGCAACGCGGCTAAGAACGCATTCACCACTTCGCGCTCCTGCGCCCTCGCCCCACGAACATCCGCCCCTTGCACTCGTCGTCGCGCCCTGCTCGCTAACTGCCGTGCCGCCCCTACCGTCCGGCCAGTAATCGCAGCGATCTCTTCGAAGGACACCGCGAACATGTCGTGCAGTACAAAGGCCAGCCGCTCCGGCGGACTCAGTCGGTCCAGGACGACCAACAGTGCCAACCCCACCGAATCCGCCAGCACCGCTTCCTGCTCCGGGTTCATCGACTCCGTCTTCGCGACCGGCTCGGCCACTTGCTCTTCGAGCGAATCCTCACGTCGCGAGGTCCGCGACCGCAGCATGTCGAGGCAAATCCGCGCCACCACCGTGGTCAGCCATCCACCCAGGTTCTCCACCTCGCTCGTCTCCGCCCGCGTAAGTCGCAGCCATGCCTCCTGCACTGCGTCCTCGGCTTCGGTCGCCGAGCCCAGCATTCGATATGCCACCGCCCTGAGGTGCCCACGGTTCTCCTGGAATTTCGTCGCCAGCCATTCGTTCTGATTCATCAGTCACAATTCCTTTTTCTGCTCCGTCATGGTGGTGACGAACGAAACCAACACTATGTGACAAGGAGATGCAACCTCATGCAAGCACGTATGAAACAACCCGTCTTTATTTTCCCTGAGGCCATGACCGCTCTTCAGGCTCTCGGCGAGTCCGTGAAGAAGGCACTTCCTGCAAACCTGCTCGAAATCGTCCACCTGCGAGCCAGCCAGATCAACGGCTGCAGCGTCTGCGTCGACCTGCACGTCCGGCTGGCAAAAATGTCCGGTGAGACCGAGGAGCGCCTCTATGCCGTCGCGGCCTGGCGTGATGCACCCTATTTCACCGATGCCGAGCGCTCCGCTCTCGCCCTGACGGAAGCTGTCACTCGCCTCAGCGACCGTTCTGACCCCGTGCCCGACGAGATTTACGACGAAGCCGCGCGCCATTACGACGAACGCGAACTGGCAGCACTCATCATCGCCATCGCCAGCATCAATGTGTGGAATCGCCTGAACGTGACAACGAAGCAGGTTGCAGGTGAGTGGTTCAAATCCGCCGACGCCCAGAAGTGGATGGCGGAACACGCAGCAACGCGTTGACGAGAGTGTAGATGGTGGATTGTGGCTTACGTCCCCCGCAGCCACGATCCACCTCGAGCGTCAACTGTGCGCTAACCTCAACGGACTCAAACGATTGTGGGTTCACCACATCTTTATCTCACCTTCACATACCCTGCATTGCCAGTTACCCGCCTAAACGGCAACTATCGCTCCGACAACTCAGACTTGGAGGTCTGGCATGAAGGGCAAAATCTTTCTGGTGGGACTCACCATCACGGTAGTGTTCGCGCTTTGCGCCGCTGCGAGCGCCCAGGTTCCCGGCCAACTAAAGCTTCGGGGGCTGATCAATGACTTCACCCCGATCCCCACGCCGAATTACGACGGTCCGTGGGAGATGCATGGCGAGTGGTCGATGCACGTATTAAAGCAGGTAGA
Source organism: Terriglobia bacterium (assembly GCA_032252755.1). Classification (NCBI taxonomy): domain Bacteria; kingdom Pseudomonadati; phylum Acidobacteriota; class Terriglobia; species Terriglobia bacterium. The sequence continues at coordinate 17,626 of JAVUPY010000008.1, read as the reverse complement.
GGGACAACCGCAGAAAGTCCATTTTTCGGCGGAACTCACAATGGAGCGTTCCGATCAGGGTGTGATGCTCCACGGCGGAGATGACTTCACTACCCTGGCTAGCCGGCACGCGCACACCCATCACATTACCCTGAACAACGGCGAGGTCACGACTCTGCTGTACGATAAGAGCCACAACGTCATTGGATTTGAAGTTAAGGGCATTGCCACGATTACCGGAAACGGCAACCCACCGCCGGACTTTGACCCGTCGGCTTATATCACCATCGACATAACCGGCGGAACCTTGGTCAAGTATTCCAATTTGAAGCTGACGTTTGGTGACTCGCCAAACCATCCACCACTGAAAGGCGCCTCAGCAAGCGCTCATTTTGGCACCGACGCGTTCAACGGTGTCGTTGAGAGCGTTGACTGACGGAGCCACCGAGCGACTCCTACCGTGCCCCACATCTGCCGTTTTCAGCGGATGTGGGCACACCACACCCTCGACAGTCCCCCGGTTGCTTCTTAGCCGCTCCTGCGGCATTATTTCGAGCACCACCAAGGGCCTGCTCCGGGGGAAATACGGGCCAGCAATTCAATTTCGGCGATTTCACGCTCGATCAGTCTCGTTATCGACTGCAACGTGGCGAGCGAGTCCTGCGTCTCGAGAAACTCCCGATGGAACTGCTCATCCTCTTGCTGGAGCGCCCCGGCGAACTCGTCTCCCGTGAAGAAATCGCCTCACGACTTTGGGGCAAGAGCGTCTTCCTCGATACCGACCACAGCATCAACACCGCCGTCCGGAAAATCCGCCAGGCGCTTCGCGATGACCCGGACAGGCCTCGCTTCGTCGAAACCGTCGTCGGCAAGGGATACCGTTTCGCGGCGGCAGTTACGGTGAACGTGGACTCGCCGGTTCAACCTGCACCAACGTCGGCTCCATCCCTACCCGCGGAATCGCAACCAGCAGCCGTCGCGGTCCAGCAGAAAGCCAACTCCACCCGCATGTGGCGCTTTCTCGCTGCCGGAGCAGTCTTCGTTACGTTACTCATCGGCTTTTTGCTGCTTCGCGGCAACGGTGCCAGGGCGACCACCAATACCCCGATCCGCTCCATTGCCGTGCTGCCCCTGGATAACCTCTCCGGCGACCCGTCCCAGCAATATCTCGCCGACGGCATGACGGAGGAACTCATTGGTCGTCTGGCTGGCATTCGGAACCTGCGTGTCATTTCGAGAACCTCGGTAATGCGCTTCAAAGACACGAAACTATCTATCCCCGAAATCGCTGCAATGCTCAACGTCGATGCCCTCGTCGAGGGCTCAGTTATTCGGGATGGCAATACCGTGCGCGTTCACGCTCAACTGATCCGTGCCTCGACCGACGCCCACATTTGGGCGGCTACTTACGATCGTGACTTCCAGGATGTACTCGCTCTGCAGAGCGATCTCGCGCAGGCGATCGCGACCAGGGTAGAAGTGACGATTACCGGCGAGGAGCGCAGTCGCCTGGCGGTAGCACGCAACGTCTCACCGGAAGCTTATGAGAGCTACTTGAAAGGGCGCTTCACCGATGGCAACAGGCGTTCCGATGTCGAAAAGAGCATTGCGTACTTTCAGGATGCGATTCGAAGAGACCCATCTTTTGCGCCCGCTTATGTTGGGCTGGCGGAGTCTTACACAAAGATGGCCACTGTTTTCATTGGCGCTCGTGCCATCGACGTCCGTCCGCGGGTCGTTGCCGCCTCTCAAAAAGCTCTGGAGTTAGATCCCAATTTCGGCGAGGCGCATGCAGTTCTGGCCGACGTTTATCAGAAAGAATGGCGCTGGAGTGATGCTGAGGCCGAGTACAAACGCGCACTCGCTTTGAACCCGAACGACGCGGTCACTCACCTCAATTATGCAAACTGGTTGGTGTGCCGCGGACGAACCGACGAGGCAGTCGCCTGGGCCAAAAGTGCTCTTGAACTCGATCCTCTCGGTGAATCGACCGCGCAGATCGGATGGATTCTCTTCCACGCACATCGCTATGACGAAGCCCAGCGGCAGCTGCAAAGCGTTCTCGGAGTCCGCCCCGATGATGCAACCGCCCTCTGGTATCTCGGATTTGTTCTTAACGCGAGGGGTCATCCACAAGACGCCATCCCGGTCCTGGAGAAAGCAGTCTCACTTTCGAATCGAAGCCCGGCTGTTCTGGCGATTCTGATCAGGGCTTACGCCGAGTCAGGAAGGCGCCAGGATGCTCTGAAGCTTCTAGCCGAGATGAACGAACGCCGGAAGCGCGGCTACGTTCCAGCGGGCGCATTTGTGAACGCGTATCTAGGACTCGGCGAAAACGACAAAGCGCTGGCATTCCTTGAGCAGGCCTACAAAGAACAATCCAACATTCTTCAATACCTCAACAGTCACCCATACCTCACACCCGTTCGCAATGATCCTCGGTTTACAGACCTCGTCCACCGCGTCGGGCTCGACTGAAAATACGATCCGCGGTTTTTTAGAATAGTCGTTCCTGCCGCCTCAAATTCCCGAACGTTCCGATGTTCGCCAGGCTAAGTGCGAACCGGAACTGGTTCTCATTACGTACCGATCCCAGCGCGAACCGACGGTATTCGATTGAAACGCCGCAGCAATCCCAGTTGTAAGAAGTCTGGGCAGCTCCATATTGCACGTAGTGGAAGTTTGAGTCGAATCCCAGCGTCGTTCCGGCGCTGAACCCGCGCTTGTTCTGGTGGCCATAGCCAAGAATGAGGCGAAACTGGTTGAACTTTGAGGGCGCAGGAAGATTGGTTGATGTAATCACCTCACCCGGTGCGTGCAGGAACGCCTGGCTGCCACCGATGAAGAATTCGCCAATTCGGTAGTTTACGATCGCCGTGCTCGCGTTGATTCGTCCCTTCTTGGTGTCGTAGTCGAGTTCCCACTGCACGTCTGTATTCGGGCTGGTCGAAACTCGCAACCTCGAAACCACCGGTGCCCAACGTCGCGGGTCGGTCAGGAACGCGATTCCAGCATAGTCGGCCGTTGTGTAGAACACGTTCCGGCGGCCATCCACCAGCGCTCCTCCAAAATTCGTGTCTGCGAAGTACTTTGCCTTGAGCTCCCACGACAGAATTTCACGCGTCGTCACGCCCTCGTCCTCGCACTTCGGCTGCACAGCGGTCGTGCCCGGAATCGCCCCAGTGGTCTCTCGGTGCTCCTGCGGCGCTGCGGGTTCCTCTTCGCACGGTTGTTCACGTTTCGGCAGTTCTCGTTTCGCGTAGAGCCTCTGTACGAGCCCGACTTCCGCCTCGCTGGTGTTGGTAAGGATGTCGCGCCAGTCGAATCGAATGATGTTATGGAAATCCTCGACACCAGTGACGTACCGGTATGTGAATCTTGGTTCGATCACATGCTTCAGCTTACGTCCGAAGACCTCGTGATCGAACACGCGTTCCAGCGCCGGCGGCCTCACCTCTATCGTGCTCTCCACCGCCCGCCGGTTCAGACCCTTATCGATCGGTATGCCGACGCTTCCGGCGACTGGCATGATCTGCTGGCTGTAGTACGTCTCCCACACCCCAATCTCCGGCCGTATATCCCAACCCTTCAGAATCAGCGGAAGTGAAACCTTCGGATGTAGATCGAACCGTCCATCCAGCGGATTGGTCACGAAGTCCGGTTCGCGCCGCGAGACTCCCTCCGCCGCCGTATCGAACGAATACATTACCCGGCTGCCAAACAGCGGCTTTTCGATGCTCGAAACTTCCAGGCTGGGCATATGAATCAGCTTGATTTCGTCACCCGGCTCCGTGCTCTGGAAATTCTGATATCGCGAAGCCAGCAGCCCGAATGAGAATCCCTTCCAATCGTTGTATAGGAACGCGTTGGACGTCACCTCGGAATTGACGGCCTGCGTGAATGTCTCTGCGAATGCCAACCGGAAAACATAACGGCTCAGGTACTCAATGCTCGACACTGCTCGGAACCCGTGTTTCAGGTCCAACCCGGCATCCAGCGTTACGTCTTCGCCGCCCTGGTCCTGGTGGGTAGCGGGATCGCCGCGATCCAGCACTCCGAAATACTTCATGTCGATATATGAGTTCTCGCTCGGCCGAGCCCGGTAATCCACATGCTGCGCCCATCCACGTGCCGACCAGTACTCCGCGCCGAGCGTCATGTCCATGCTGCGATTGATTGCCCAATAGACCGAGTCACCGAGAATGAATCCCTTTCGGGAAGACTGTCCCAAACTCGGCACCAGGAACCCTGTCCGCCTCCCCAGGTTGTCAACCGGGTGTGTTGCATAGGGAAAGTAAAAAACGGGCACTTTGAAGATGCGGAAATCGGCGTGGTAAAGCTTCGCATCTTCGCCAATCACCACATCGATTTTGCCGGCGTTAAATGTCCACTTGGGATTGGGGAGGGTACAAGTCGTTACGGTACCGTGCTCGACGATCAACCGGTCGTCCCCCGACTTGATCACCACCTTGCCCTCAAAAAGAAATGGATTCGAACTGGTCAGTACAACCCCGCTGCCGCGCACGCGCGTCCCGATCGTGCCTATAACGCCATAAAACTTTCCATTCCCGGTTTCGATGTTGTACGTTGCATGGTTCGCCTGCACATGCTCATCGTGAGGACCGCCATCGAGCACCACACGCCCGGTTGCCGTAACGTCGCCCGTCTCGTGGTTGTATGTAATCTCCTCGGCGCGCAGCACATACTGCCGGTAGTCGATCTCGACATCGCCTTGCAGCGTGTAAATGTTCCCTTGCTTCTCCAGAGTCTTCGCGTAGATCGTTACGTCCTCGCCAGTCGGCGAACGCATTGTGGTTTGCTGTGGCGCAGCCGCAATGGCTTGGGCGCGTACCAGTGTCGGCAACAGGAGCAGATGACTCAGCGTCAGCACTGTGATAAAGATTCGGTTGCGGGAACTCATGAACGGTTATCCCCTTCCGCAAAGAAGGGGGAAATCGCAAGGTAGCACGCCGCAGGCCGGCAGTCCAAGTCTGTGGGTTCTGTTTCTCGCACGCTCTGGCCGAACTTCGAATTTTCAGCATGGCGTGTCCGCTCTGTGGCGAACATTGCACGTGTTCCTGCGCCTCGCAGCGTAGTGTCTCCGCCTCCGATCTCGGCGGCGGAACCCGCGCCACTTTCCTCGATTCACTAACGGAAGACGATTCGTTTTCATCGCTGGGTCAATCCCGCGCTCCGGAGAACATGACGGCAGTCGATTCCCAACCCGAACAATGGCGCGACGAAGTCTCGTCGCGTATCCAGAACTATCGTCGTCGCCGCGGCCGCAATTCCGCCGCCGACTACTCGATGCGCCTTGACTTCAACACACCTGCGCAGCCTACTATCGGCCAGGCCGCCATCGCTCACGTCATCGCGGAGCGCCCGGTCGATCCCGAGGTCTCCTGCGACATCAACTATTTCCGCCGTACCAACGCCGCGCCCGCCCCGGTCTATGAACCAGAGCCGGAAGTTTACGCGCGTGAACCGGAGTTCGATCCCGACTATTTCGCGGAGTCCGCATCCGAACCAGCCGTCGAATCGTTGGCGGAATCCCCGGCGCCGGATCTCGCACTCGATCCGCAGTCTGCCCTCGCAGCCGAACCCGAGCAGATTTCACTCGATGAAGCCCGATGGGGCTTCGTTCCCGAAGAAACGACGGCCGACTCAGACGATCCCGAGTCCGGCAACGTGATCGTCTTTCCGACGCAACCGACCTACCAGGTCCCGACCGTCACCTACGAACTCGGCGAACCCGTCCTGGAGCGTCCGCGCATCCTTGACGTCCCCGAAGACGTACTGCCGACCATCCAGGGCCCGCTCTTCCCCGAGATGATTCAACTCGATTTCGACAAGGACGAGCCTGTCAGGGATCCCTCGCGTCCCAGCATCGACGTCCCGCTTCAGGTCGCAATGATCAATCAGCGCGTCTTCGGCGGCATCGTCGACGCGGCCATGGTGCTCTGCGGCTTCGGCGCCTTCGCGGCCGTCTTCTTTGAAATCGTTCCCAGCGTCATCTACACCAAGGCCGCCATTGCCATCGCCGTCGCCATCCCCGCCATCTTCTGGATGGCATACCAATACCTGTTCCTCACCTATGCCGGGCGCACTCCCGGCATGATAATGTCTCACATGTACCTGGTGAACTTCGAAGGCGGGGAACCGAATCAGCGCCGGCGCCGGCAGCGCGCAATTTCCATGATCGTGTCGCTCATCTCCGGTGGAGTGGGCTTCGGCTGGGCGTTCCTGGATCCCGACACGCTCTGCTGGCACGACAGCATCTCTCGCACCTACCTAACCCAAGAGCGTTGAGTCCAACTAACCAACCGGGGCACGAGATTATCTCGTGCCCCGAAGTGTTTTCGTCATTCTCTTTATGCTGTCGCCGAACTGACCATCGCTTCCTTCTTCTGCCACGCCCCCAATATCCCGCCCATGATCAGCATCCCAATCAGCGGGTATCCCGCTGTAATCAGGAAAATCGAAACCGACCGCAGCTCAAATACATATTCCGTCAGAAACGTCGTCGCGACGAATCCACCCCATGCATAGAACGCCACGCGAATTCCATGCCACAGCGTCGGGTTCGCAGACGTCGCAACGATGACCTGCGCCAGCACCCGCGCAATCACGATGTTGCACAAGAATGCGACGATGTAGGGGTAAAAGACAGGCCCACCGCCCGCCTGCTGCATCATCATCTCTTTAGTCTTCCCGATCCCCGCCAGCCACTGATTCGTAAGCAACGTGAACCACACTGCCGCCACCACGAAATGCACGATCGAGGCTACGATCACCGCCGTCCAACTCACTTTTCGCATGATCCCCCCAGCATGATCTCGGCGGCATTGTGTCACCCCACCAAGGTGCCTGGGAAGAAAAATTCGAAGAAATAACTAAACCCTTACGATTCCCCGATCGCCCTACGCCGCCACATCCTCATCCGCGGCGATCGGCACGACCTCTGTCGCCGCTTCTTCCGTCAGCAGCGGCTTTCCCTTACGCAGCACGTAATCCAGCCAAGCCCCCGCAAACTGCGAGGTCAGCACCGCTGTCAGCACCAGAGTCGTGTAGAACTGGGCATTGATAATTCCCGCATCAAACGCCACCGAAGCCAGCACGATTCCCGGGCCGCCGCGCGCGTTCGTCGCCACCGCCAAATTCACCGACGACGGCCAACTGAACCCCGCAATCCTTGCCCCCGCTCCCGCCGAAAACAGCTTCAGCACGCAAGCGACCAACATGAAAATCGCAAGCATCGAAAACGAGAAGCTCTTACTGAGATCGAGCTTGTACCCCACCACGGCGAAGTACACCGGAATGAACACCGCGAACGATAGCTTCTTAAGCGCATCCAGCGCGTCGCTATAACGCTCGCCATCATGCGCAATCCCGAACCCCGCCAGGAACGCAGCGAACACCAGGCTCACATCCATCAACGCCGCCAGCGCCGAATACGCCAGCAGCACCAGCACCAGGTACCCCACCGGCGAATACTTCGCCAGGATGTTCCACCGCTGATCCGCCATCCACCGCAGCAACTTCGGCATCAGCAGCATCGCCGTCGCGAAATACAGAATCGTGATCGCGATATGCTTCGCGATCGCGAATTCCGGCAGATTACTCGACGCCGCCGCTGCCGTCGCGATCGCCAGCACCGCCCACAACGCGATGTCTTCGATCACCGCAACGCCCAGCACGAGCCGCGCAAACCGCGTGTGCAGAATTCCCAGATCATGCAGAATCTTCGAGATCACCGGGATGGACGTGACCGCCACCGCGATGCTGACGATCAGCAGCACCGGAAAGCGCATCCTGGGACTCGTCTCAAGCAACTCCGTCGGAATCCAAGCCGAGCACGCCAGCGCAATCACGAACGGCGCGCCCGTCCCCACCAGTGACAGCCACGTAACCTCGCGCCGGTCCCGGGGCTGAAACAGCCCTCGCGTCTCCGCCCCCGACGCGAACATCAGCAGCAGCAATCCCAGGTTGTACAGAAACATCAGCACCGTATCGTGCGCGTTCCCGTGCGCCGCCCCAAGCTGCGGAAAAATCTTCGCGGCAATTCCGGGCGCGAAATGCCCGAGAATCGACGGGCCCAGCACAATTCCAGCCAGGATCTCGCCAATCACTTTAGGCTGCCGCAACCTGGTGAACGCATACCCCAGCAATTGCGCCAGCGCAATCAACAAAAACAGTTGGAGAGTGATGACTCCGAATTCGCTATTGGACATGGGCCGAAGACGGGCGCTAATCAGGACTGCCGAAGCGCACCCGCTCCGAGTGAGATGGTCATCTTAGCTGCCGTGCTGCCACGTTTTTCGAGGTTTTCCGATAGCACGATGGCCGTTCGTCCGATCGCACGATGCGTTTTGCTACCATCGTTATATGTCCCAAGTCCGCGTCCGTTTCGCTCCGTCTCCCACCGGCCACGTTCATGTCGGCAACGCCCGTACCGCGCTCTTCAACTGGCTCTTCGCCCGACAGCAGGGCGGCACCATGGTCCTCCGCATCGAAGACACCGACGTCGAGCGCAGCCAGGCGCAATACGAAACCCAGTTGCTCGAAGACCTCCGCTGGCTCGGCCTCGACTGGGATGAAGGTCCCGACAAGGGCGGCCCGTTCCCGCCCTATCGCCAAAGCGACAAGACCGAAGAGTATCGCCAGATCGCCGAACGCCTCGTCGACGAAGGCAAGGCCTATTACTGTTTCTGCACGCAGGAAGACCTCGAACTCCAGCGCGAACAGGCGATGAAAGAAGGTCGCCAGCCGATTTATCCCGGCACCTGCCGCAACCTCGATCTCGCCGATGCCAGGCAGCGCAAAGCCTCCGGCGAACCCTGCGCCATTCGCCTCAAAATTCCCGAGCACCCCATTCGCTTCCACGACATCGTTCGCGGCTCCGTCGAGTTCTCCAACGAAGTCGTCAGCGATCCCATCATCGTTCGCTCCACCGGCATCCCCGTCTACAACTACGTCGTCGTCATCGACGACGCAGACATGCAGATCACGCACGTCATTCGCGGCGACGACCACCTCTCCAACACGCCCAAGCAGGTCGCTGTGTACGAAGCCCTCGGCTTCCCCGTGCCCGAGTTCGCGCACCTCTCGACCATCCTCGGCCCCGACCGCGAGCGTCTCTCCAAGCGCCACGGCGCTACGTCAGTCGCAAACTTCCGCGACATGGGCGTGCTCCCCGTCGCCCTGATGAACTACATGGCGCTGCTCGGCTGGGCGCCCTCCGGTGGCGACCGCGAAATCTTCCATCCCAACGAACTGGTCAAGGAATTCGACCTCAAGCGCGTGACGCCTTCGCCCGCCGTCTTCGATTTCGAAAAGCTCTACTGGCTCAACCGCCACTACATCAAGGAGGCGATGGCCAACGAGAAGGGTCGAAAAGAAATCATCCGCCTCGCCGCGGAAGCGTTAAGAAGTGCCGGCTATCTCGTCGGGGACGTCAGCGAAGCAACGTCTGCCTGGCTCTCGAACGTCCTCGACCTCTTTATCCCCGCCGTCAACAAACTCGACGAATTGCCACAAAAAACCGCATTGCTCTTCCAGTACGATCCCAACGCCGCACTCGTCGCACCCGACAATGCCGAAGTCCTGAACGCGGCGAGCGCGCCAAAAGTCCTGGACACATTCGCGGCGAAGATTGCCACCGAACCCGACGGCATCTCCGCCGAACGATTTAAGGCCATCATTAATGAAGTAAAGACCGAAGCTGGAGTGAAGGGCAAAGAGCTCTACCACCCAATTCGAATCACCATCACCGGCTCGCACTCGGGCCCCGAGTTTGACAAGCTGATCCCGATCATCGAAGACGGCTCGAAGCTCCAACTCGCAACCCACGTCCTGAGCGTCAAGGAACGCGTAGCCGCCTTCTATCGCGCCCGTGGAAAGTCTTAACCACGAAGTCACGAAGACACGACGTTTTCAAGCTTCAGTTCTTCGTGACTTCGTGCCTTCGTGGTTCTAGTCTTAGTTTCTCAGCCCCAGCTTCCGCTGTGTCTCTGTGCCTCTGTGGTGAGTCGAAGGTTCTATGTCGAAGACCAACGCAGCCCGCATCCTCGACCAGCTCGGCATCGCCTACGAGCTGCGCGAGTACGAAGTCGATCCCGACGATCTCGCCGCCGAAACCGTAGCCGCGAAGATCGGCATGCCGCCCGAGCAGGTATTCAAGACCCTGCTCGTCCGTGGCGAACGCACCGGCGAAGCCTTCGCCGTCATCCCCGGCAATTATGAGTTGGATTTCAAACTCCTCGCCCGCGCCATGGGTAACAAGAAGGTCGACATTGTTCCGTTGAAAGAAGTGCAGCCCCTAACCGGCTACATCCGTGGCGGCGTCACCGCACTCGGCGCGAAGAAAGATTTCCCTGTCTTCCTCGACGAAACCGTCATCCTGTTCGATCTGATCTCCGTCTCCGCAGGCCATCGCGGCACCCAGATGCTCCTCAAGCCCGACGACTACATCCGCGCAACCTCGGCGACAGTGGCGGAAATCTCGCGTGCGAAGCCTTGATTAGCAACATGGCTTCTTGTCTTGGTCTTTACCTTCAATCCTCTGTGCCTCTGTGTCTCTGTGGTGAGTAGGTTTTCAGCCGACCGTCCTCTCCAGCGCGATCTCCAACTCCGGATACTCAAACCTGTACTCGATATTCTGCAGCCTCATCGGAATCACCCGCGTGCTGGCGAGAACCGTCTCTACGCCCATCCGCCCGAACATCGCCTTCACTGCGAACGCAGGCAGTGGAACGACCGTTGGCCGATGCAGCGCGTGCCCAAGCGCCTCGACGAAGTGCCGGTTTCGCACCGGCTCCGGCGCGACAGCGTTGTAGACGCCTGCGATGTTCTCGTCATCCAGTGCGCGCAGGATCAGTCGCACCAGGTCGGTCATGGCAATCCAACTGATCCACTGCTCGCCGCTTCCAATCTTTCCGCCCAATCCCCACTTGAATGGCGGCAGCATTTTCTTCAGCGCTCCGCCTTCACGCGAAAGGACCATACCGATCCGCGGCATAAATACCCGCACGCCTGCCTTTCGCGCAGGTTCGGTTGCGTCCTCCCACCGGCGAACAACTTCCGCCAGGAAGCCGCCTCCCGAAGGACTGTCCTCGGTCAGAATCTCATTCCCGCGAGCGCCGTAGTAGCCGATCGCTGAAGCCGACACCAATGTATCCGGCTTGCCGGTTCGACGGAAGCTTTCGCCCACCGCTTCTGCCAGAACCTGCGTTCCCTTTACCCGGCTGTCGAAGATTTCGTGCTTGGCTCGCGCAGTCCAGCGTGTCGCGACGTTTTTGCCAGCGAGGTGGACGACCGCATCCACATCGATCAGCGATCGCGGTTCAACGGATCCTTGCTCGTGCCACTGCACCTCAGCTGGATTCTGTGGTGCGCGGCGCACCAGCGCCAGCACCTCGTCGCCGCGCACGCGCAGCGCCGGTACCAGCGCCGAACCGATCAGTCCGGAGGATCCGCTGACCAGGACTTTCACGGTTGTGCTACCGCCAATGCTGAAGGAGAGTTCGTCACGGCCATAGAACCGCTAAGAGTCGAGAGCCCTCCCGTAGATGTATTCACCGCGAGTGGAAGAATCTGCTTTGTTCCGGATTCACTGATGATCAGGAAATTATTTACCGGGTCATAAGCGAGCGCATTCGGAGCAGTACCGGTCGTAAGAGCCGTCGTTGAGGCCGCGGTGAGTGCCCCCGTCGTCGCGTTCACAGCGAATACGGAGATGTTGTCGCTTACTGAATTTGCCACAAATAGAAAACGATTCTGATTATCCGCGACGAGTGCCACTGGCTGCGTTCCGGTTGGCAGCGAACCAGTCGCTTGCAGTGCGCCTCCTGAAATGCTGAAACTCAGCAGGGAATTAGTGTTGCCGTCCGCCGCGTACAGCACCGTGCTCGCTTGTGGCGGAGAGTACAAACCCGTGATGCTGGTTCCCGCCGGTCCTGCCGAAAAAGGACTGCCGCTCGCGAACGTGAAGGCAAATGTCTGAGGATTGAAAACCAGGACATCAATCGTGTCCGCGTCAGCTACATAAACGTAGTTGCCGCTGATCGCAACCGTCTTTGGATCGGCAATATTCAGCAGCGTCGCCGAAGTCGAGGCCAACGTCAAAATGCCCGTCGTGCTGTTGATGTTGTAAACCGAAAGCGTGCCGCCTGCACCTGAGTTCGTGTTCGCAACCACCGCGAACCGTTCCTGCGGATCCACCGCAATCGCCGTCGGCTGCAATCCCGTTCCAATCGCTGACGCGGGCTGCGTCAGGCTCCCATCGGCCGCAACCGCAAACTGCGAGACCGTTCCCGAATTCGCATTCAGCACATAAACGAACTTGCCGTCGGGAGTCGCTGCCATCCCGATCGGCTGCAGGCCAGTCTGCGCCGGCGCCATTACCGTCAGCGCTCCGGATGTTCCAATCGCCGCAACACCGATCGTATTCGCAGTCGCATCCGTGTATAGCAGGTAGGTCGCGGTGTTTCCGCCACTATTGCCGTATCTTCCGCCCCCGGTCCCGCCCCCATTTCCACCACAGCCCTGCCACATCACTGCCAATACGGACACCAACACCACCATAATTGCGCGCCAACATCGCATATGGGCCTCCGACCACATCTTGCCGCTCCTCAATGCTAGGCTCGCCCGAAATACCCGGCAACAGTACGTTAGGACGAGTATTCCGACCGTTACGGACTTCAATTGCTATCAATTGTGCCAGGCCCCCGGAGCGCGGATATAATCGGGTATGGGGACCCTGCGCCAGCAGATCGCAACCAACGTCCTGACGGTCACGAAGTTCCGAGACCTCATTAAGAAGGTCCGAACGAACCGTCCGAACGACGACAGTGGCTTGGTGCAGCGAGCCTACGAATTCTCGCTCCGGCAGCATGCCGGACAATCCCGCGCCTCCGGCGAGCCCTACCTCGTTCATCCGCTCGAAGTCGCCCATCTCCTCGCCGACATGAGACTCGACGCCGTGGCCATCGCCGCCGGCCTCCTCCACGACTCCGTCGAGGACACCTCGGTCACAATCGAAGAGATCAAGTCCCAATTTGGCGACCAGGTCGCACATATCGTCGAAGGCGTCACCAAGATCAGCAAAATCGATTTCGCCAGCAAGGAAGAGCAGCAGGCCGAGAATGTCCGCAAGATGATGCTGGCGATGGTTGACGACATCCGCGTCGTCCTCATCAAACTGGCCGACCGCCTGCACAATATGCGCACCCTCGAGCACCTCTCGCCCGATCGTCAGCAGAAGATCGCGCGCGAGACCCTCGAAATCTACGCCCCGCTCGCTCATCGCCTCGGCATGGGCAAAGTCCGTGGCGAACTCGAGGACCTGGCATTCCCCTACGTCGATCCGGTCGGTTACCAGCAGGTGAAGGAAACCGTCGATGCCCGTCGCAAAGAAGGCGAGAAGACGCTGCATCGCATGATCGATCTCATCTCCGCCAAACTCAAAGAGGCCCGCATCGAGGCCCGTGTGGACTGGCGCATCAAGCGTCTCTACTCTATCTACCTAAAGCTCCAGCGCCAGAAAATTACCGTCGACCAGATGTACGATCTCCTCGCGCTGCGCATCATCACCCACTCCGTAAATGACTGTTACGCCACGCTCGGCATCATCCATAACCAGTGGCGACCCGTCCCCGGCCGGATCAAGGACTTCATCGCCATGCCGCGGCCAAACCTCTACCAGTCACTGCACACCACCGTCCTCGGCGAAGGCGGCCATCCTTTCGAAGTCCAGATCCGCACCGAAGAGATGCACAAGATGGCCGAAGAAGGCATCTACGCCCATTGGAAATATAAGGATGGGCCCATCTCCGCGCGCGACGAACAGCGTCTCGCCTGGCTTCGCCAGGTGGTCGACTGGCAGCGCGACATGGCCGATCCCAGCGAGTTCCTTTCGACCCTGAAGATCGACCTCTACCCGGAAGAGGTTTACACCTTCACGCCGAAAGGCAAAGTCGTAATCCTGCCGCGCGATGCCTCGCCCATTGACTTCGCCTACACGGTCCACACCGAGGTCGGACACACCTGCATCGGCGCCAAAGTCAACGGCCGCATCGTCCCGCTGCGCTACAAGCTGCGCTCCGGCGACATCGTCGAAATCATGACGCAGGCTGGTCACAACCCCAGCCGCGACTGGCTCGGAATCGTCAAATCCTCCCGCGCGCGCCAGAAGATCAAGCACTGGCTCAACGTCCACCAGCGCGAGCGCGCCATCGAAATCGGCCGCAAACTGGTCGAGAAAGAGGCCCGCAAGTACCGCATCTCGCTCAAGGACATCAAGGACGACGACTTACTGAAAGCCGCATCTGAATACGGCCTTGGTCGCGTCGACGACCTCATGGCCGCGCTCGGCTACGGCAAATACTCGGCCAAATCCATCCTCGCCAAACTCGCTCCGCCCGGCACTCCCGACGACGGCTCCGAGGAGCCCAGCGGTTTCACCTCGGTCGTGCGCCGCGTCTTCGGCGGCGAAAGCTCCGCCATCAAGGTCCGCGGCCACGACGACCTCCTCGTATACCGCGCTCGTTGTTGTAACCCAATCCGAGGCGAAGAGATCGTCGGCTACGTCACCCGCGGCAAAGGCGTCGCGGTCCACTCGAAACATTGTCCCAATGTCGAGAACCTTCTCTACGAACCTGAGCGCCGGATCGCCGTCGAGTGGACATCCAAGGAGCCCAAGATCGCCGGCGGTTCTCCACCAGGATACCCGGTGAAACTAACCGTTCTCAGCGACGACCGCGCCGGAATCCTCAAGAACATCACCGCTATCGTGAGCGACGACAACACCAACATCCGCAACATCGAAGCCCGGACTTCCGATGGCTACGGCAACATCGACCTGGTCATCGACATCACCGATCTGGCTCACCTGAATCGCGTCATTACCGGCCTGCGCAAAATTGCCGGGGTCCGCGACGTCCAACGCATCCAGAAGCTCTAGCGCCTTTTTCCGACCTATAAATATCAATGTGTTAGGGGCGACTTCAGGGCACAAAAAACCGGCGCCCGTTCTCCCCCCGAGATTGTGCGCCGGTTCTTCAGGTTCCCGTACGACACGGGAACCGAGGCCGCTCATCTATTCCCCTTACGGGGCGGCCGAAGTTGGAAGCTGCTCGCGGTTCGCCGTTGCGAATCCGCCCAAGTACCTGGGTCCCGCAGCAACAATGCCGTTCCGGAAGACTTGGGTCAATTGTTTACGTTGACACTGTAGTAACTGGCAAGATGCGGCCATGGTAGCGCTCAGAGCGGTATTTGGCGCTATCCCGGCGCTTGGGAAGCGTGATATATACTTCCCACACTATATATGTGCATGGCACCGCTGGCGAAGGCGGCGGTGATAGTCCGCGGGGCAGCGTTCAGGCTCCGCCACTGATAAGCTGGCTGGATAGTCGGTGAATCGGGGCCGTACTTTATGCGCGATCCGCGTATTCATAATCTGTTATAGGGACCGTGCAAAAGTGGGCCAGGGGAGGTCCGCTTGGATCTGGTCATCATACGAGCACTATTTGTACTGGTTGTCGCCGCCGTTTCCTATTACCTCGAACCCTTTGGTGTGACCCGTCCGATCGATGCGCTGATTGGGCTGCTGCTTGGTGTTGCGGTCATCCTGTTCGAGGTTCGTCTCCGCAAGGTAAGCCTGAAGCGGCTCATCGGGGCTGCGATCGGCAGCATTCTTGGCATCGTTGGTGCCTCGCTCTTCAGCATCGTCATCCGCAACGCCGTCGCGCATCCGCGAGCGCAGTCCTTCCTTCAGCTCTTCGTCATGCTGCTCATGGCCTATGTCGGACTGATCGTAGGCGCGGCCAAGGGCGATCTGCTGAACCTCTCGGCGCTGGGCGGAATCTTCGGCGGCGAGAAGGCGACCAAGAAGAGCTTCAAGATCCTCGACACCAGCGTCATCATCGACGGCCGCATCGCCGACATCGCCGAGACCGGCTTCCTCGACGGAATCCTGACCATTCCGTCGTTCGTGCTCCGCGAACTGCAACTCGTCGCCGATTCCGCCGACTCGCTCAAGCGTAACCGCGGACGCCGTGGCCTCGACATTCTCCAGCGCATCCAGAAGATCACGACGCTGCAGGTGCAGATCGTGGAAGACGATTTTCCGGCGGTTCGCGAAGTCGACATGAAGCTGATCGAACTGGCGAAGCTCTACGAAGGCAAGATCGTTACCAACGACTTCAACCTCAACAAGGTCGCGCAACTTCACGGCGTCGAAGTGCTCAACATCAACGAACTCGCCAACTCGCTCAAGCCGATCGTACTTCCCGGCGAGATCATGAAGGTCTTCATCCTGAAAGAAGGCAAGGAGTACAACCAGGGCGTCGCCTACCTCGACGACGGAACCATGGTTGTCGTGGACAACGCGCGCAAGATGATCGGCAAGACCATCGACATCTCGGTGACATCGGTGCTCCAGACCACCGCCGGAAAAATGATCTTCGGCAAGTTCGACGAACGCGGCGCCTCCATGCCCCGCCCCGAACCGCGTCCACCGGACCTACGGAAGAGCAACCCGCAACCGACAGGCTTGGAGACGGGAACGGCGGCACAGACAGAGCCGAAGTGATTCAAGAAAGGACTCTGCGTTCTTCTTCTCATTTGTTCCACATCCGGAACGGATGACGTTTTCGTGTCAGCACTCCCGCAGTTCTGCTATAAAATCGGGCCGGGCGCATATCCCCCAGAACACAGGCCCTAGGAGTTCCATGCCCGCCTTGACCTTGCCGGAGTTCGTGGCTCACTGGCAGAAGTCCACACTAACCGAACGTAGCGCCGCTCAGACACACTTCAACGGTCTCTGCGACATTCTCGGCCAACCCAAGCCTGCGGAATCTGACCCGGACGGGTCAACATATACTTTCGAGCGCGGCGCATCCAAAAGCGACGGTGGCGAGGGCTGGGCCGACGTCTGGAAACGCGGTTACTTCGGCTGGGAATATAAAGGCAAGCACAAGAATCTCGATGTCGCTTACAAGCAGCTGCTGCAATACCGTGAAGACCTGGAAAACCCGTCTCTTCTCGTGACCTGCGATCTCGATCGATTTGAGGTTCACACGAATTTCACCAACACCGCGACCCAGGTATACAAGTTCGATTTGGCTGACCTGCTCAAGAACGAGCCAACTTCCGGTTGTCAAATCCCGCCGCTGGAAGTTCTGCGCCTGCTTTTCAACGATCCCGGCAAACTCAAGCCCGGTCTCACAACCCAGCAGGTTACAGAGGAAGCGGCAGCCCAGTTCTCCGTCCTAGCGGCAAGTCTTCGTTCTCGTGGTGTTGAACCCGAAAAAGGCGCGCACTTCCTCATGCGCCTCCTCTTCTGCTTGTTCTCGGAAGACGTTGGCCTGCTGCCCGGAAAGTTATTCACGAAACTTGTAAACGGAAATCTCAAAAAGCCGGCTGACTTCGATAAGAAGCTGAAGCAACTGTTCGCGGCTATGTCGGCGCCCGATGGAACCTTCGGCGCCGATGACATTCCTTACTTTAATGGTGGCCTGTTCTCCGATGACCAGACCTACGAGTTGAGCAACACGGATCTCGAAATTCTCTCAAAGGCTGCCGCCCTGGATTGGGCGCACGTCGAACCCGCCATCTTCGGAACTTTGTTCGAGCGCAGCCTCGATCC
>JAVUPY010000007.1 GCA_032252755.1 Terriglobia bacterium | reverse complement strand
GACTCCGAAAGGTGGAAGCGCACGAGCCGAGCTGTCCTCTCAGTTCACACCGACCGTTCCGATACGCTGCGGGCATCGCAAAGTGTGAAAGAACGGCGCGATCTAACTCAAATCGCGACACGAATACTTATTGAAATGGCTGTATGCACGTGTCCGTCGCGGGGCGGTCGCAAGGTGACCGAGAGTGATACGGATTATCTGCTAGCTCAGATCACGGTGCTGATCGGAGCGGCGTCTAGGTCGGACGCGCTGCGCGCTGGCTGCACAGAACCCTCGATTAGCATTTCTGCGTTGGGAGAGTTCAAAATCGGTGAGGAAGTAATGGAGCTAATGCACGAGTACTTGACGGTTCATTACGAGCAGATTCACGGGAAGGATGTGCTGGGCTATGAACAGTTCTTTGAGGCTCGGCCGGGCGGCACTAAGACAGACGTTGAGGTATTTGGAAGTGAGTTTGTTGACGCATTTTCTGAAGAGTACGGCATCTCACCTCAGTCACTCGGAAAGTTGGGAGTTGCATTATGTGAGAATGCAATTGAGGCGAAAAAGCTCGTCATAAAGTCGACCCATGAGGAGTTCGCGGTACTTTTGAACAATTCTGATTTAGGAGTACCGCAGATTGATGCGCTCTATAACAATTTTGTACTGCACCCGCGTACTCGATGGGATTCTGCCGAGAAGCCATTTCGAAGCAAAGACTGGTGGCCGTGGCGTTTTCGTCGTCGCTTGTCGATGATGACGAGACCGATCATCAACCTAGGCGCAGACGGAGTGATGTATGCTCCCGCTTTTTGTGAGGATAGCTTTCGACACGTGGTGATGGAGGCTTACACCGGCGGGGCCGAAACAGAATACTTCCATTCTCAAAGGATGAAGGCCTACGTTGGGAGTAGTAATGCCAGACGGGGTCTAGCGTTCAACAAAGCCGTGGCAGACAGACTTCGCGACCTTGGATTCAATGTACAAACTGAGGTCGAGATGAAGAGATTCGGTGCGGATCCGTCCACGGCAACTGGTGATATCGACGTTCTCGCTTGGAACAACGAGGTTGCACTAATCTGCGAATGTAAAGAGTTGAATTTTGCACGCACTCTCGGGGAAGTTGCCGAACAACTCTCTAGATTTAGGGGTGTCGCGAATGATGAGTTGACGAAGCATCTGAGACGCGTAGCGTGGTTCACCGCTCATCCGCCGGCATTGTCTGCATTCACCAAGCTCTCAGAATTACCTATTCGTTCGCTGCTGATTACTAGCAAGACAGTCCCTATGCAATTCGCGAAACATGCTCTCGTTGAGGTGTTGACCATTAACGAGCTAACCATCGAAAAGTTGAAAACCCTCACCAGGAGCGCGGCTGAGAGTTGAGGCAGCTAATAGGCAATTGGGAGTGGCAAGCAATGTCGGACCGTGTTCGAAACGCTCTAGGCCAAGAATCCGATGGCGCGTGCGTGGTTTACTTTCTCTTGCCCTTCAGGTCCGTCCGTCGCTGGGCCGCCAACCTCCTGGCGTCGGGACGGAAAATGCCTTCGATCAGCTGGCGCTGAGGAGTATGTGAGCCGACTTCTTCGTTTTCCCAGTCTTCGGGCCGAGTTGAGGTCTTAACTTCACCAATGATAGTAAACTTGCCTATCATCGATCCGAGCAGTTCATCATGAGCAAAGCTGCTCCGTTTCACTGAGCGTGCGGTCTCTTGGGGCTTCTTCGCTTTATTCTTGCTTCGCATCTGCAACTCAATTCTAACGCTTTGGCATATTCGATCCCGAACCAAAATAAGAACGCACTGCGCCGACACTCGCGCTTCAGCAAATAGAGGAGAGAGCTGACCAGGACACAAATAACAACGCGGCCCGGCTGCACCGGGCCGCGTCCCTGTAGTACGGTAGTGCGACATGCAGAACCCCACGGATCGCAATCTCCGCAGGTCGCGTTAGTGTGCTTCCAACCCCGGACAGATGTCAATGCAGGGGAAGTCAAATTAGCGTGTCCTCAATGTCGTACTGCCAAAGAAAGTGTTAATAAACCATTGTAAATTGGGCCTATTATTAACAGAATCGTGATGGGTCGACTCTCAAGCGCGACATAAGCCGCTCCAGCCGCAACAATCCGTGAAGTTAACAAAAAAATTGTCTACATAAAGGATCTGAGGGCATACCGCACGGAATGCCGGTACTTACCTAACCCGAATTTCGGACTCGGAAGTTGAGTTGTGGACGAATGACGGGCAATTCGGAAGTAAACTCGAATTAATACCGGAACAGACGAAGGACCCTTCGTAGAGTTTCGAGTATTTACTTCGACGTCGATTCAGCCTGTCCTTTCAGTCACTTAGCGCGCACAGAACTCAAGCGGGGCCGAACTGATGGGCTCGCTGAGCAACAATTTGCATTATCCTGAACGCGGAAACACAATGACAGATAAGGACATAGAGATTGATTCTTGGCGGGATGAGCCAGAGATCCAAGCCTTCGTTCGCGAACACCTGCTATCGGTCGTAGAGGCTCTGGTTGAATCTTACCAATTGGATCTCAGCCGGCTACTAGGGTTGACAGTAACCGACCGCCTCGACGAGGCTCTGTCGAACTTCGATGATGGGGGCATTCAGAACGGACGCATCTTGACGCGCACCAAGGGCGCAACCGTGGGAGTGGCTGTCACTCCCGTCTGCAAACGAAATGCCCACGCCTATTGCCGCATATTCGTTCGGGCAGATGATGTCTGGTCGATGCTAAAGAACGGAGATAAGCAATCCCGCTACATTCTGGCGCACGAGCTTGGTCATGCTAACGACCTTGCTCAGAAAGCAAAGACCATCGAGCACATCGCCCTCGACCTTCCCGGCAACGAACAAATGCCGCCCGTGTTCTGGCAGATTGCTGATGTCGTGTGGAACGAATATGCCGCTTGCAGGAAGAGTGCGAAGGAACATCCTGAAATGCTCATGACCATGTACTCTATGCTCGACCACTCCATAGAGGCATTGGCCAGCGACGTTCGCAGGCTTATCTCTGCGTCACGTAGGGGAGCGGAATTGCACGAGCTACTCGACATTGCGACGGCGGCCATTGAGCCCATCCTGAAGCATAGTAGCCACGTACTCGGACATCGAGCCTCTCTCGGCAAACCATCGCTCCCTTTGCCAGCTGAATTGGAGCAGCTCCTGGACGAGTACCACCTGCGCTCTGTTTTTGAAGAGGAAGGCGAGATTTTGGCCAAGATGTGGGAGTCGCACGGCGGTTGGGAGAGCGCTTCAATTTATGGTCCACTATTAGACCTCGTGCGCCGCGCATATGCTGCGTGTGGTCTGGACATCTATGAGGAGGACGCCAAGGCCAAGGTCAGGGGCTTGCCTGACGTTTTCAAGCGGTATGTTTCTCCCAAGTTCAAGCTTTGAGTGCTGGATTTTTGGCTAATCGTCTGGCTGGGTGTTTCGCTCGCAAGCTACACTATTGGCTGGCTGGCACCACAAGAGAGGTCTCCGCTTGCTCGATCAAACCGAGGGAGCATCGCCGGATACTGGGGCTCCAACAGAGACTCGATCAGAACACCACTCCAGTAATGGCGGGACGGTCGCCTACACCGTTCGAACGTTCGCTCCTGAGACATGGGGTCAGGTCGACAAATTTGCCACCTTCTTCGCGAGCTCTTTTCCAGACTCAGACTCCATCGAACGTCGCGCAGTATCCGGGGTTGGAAATCACTTCAGGAAGGCAATGGTTTTGCGAGCGCTTTCATTGCGCATCGCGCCTACAATTGCGATCGACGTGCAACAGTTGAACGAAAAGGGTTATACCCCGGCTGAACGCGCGAAGGAGTTAGCTGCGGTCATAGAAAGTGTCTTTACGGAACTCTATTCCGCCGTAGACTGCGCCAGAAAGGTTTTGAGCGCACGTTATCCAGTACGAGGAATGCCGGACTCGACTCGGAAGACATTCGCGCGGGCGCGATCCGGTGCGTTCGATGGCCTACTTCCTGCTGGTTTACTTTCCGCGCTCAAAGAGGCTGATTGGTATGAGCCTCTGAGAACGCTGCGAGATGAACTCACACACTCCGATATAGGTACCGTACATATGGATGAAGCAAGGGGATGGGTTTCCTACCTGCATACAGGATTGAGCACTGGAAAAAGAGCCTTCATCATCGAGGACATCTTCGCTCGTATGAACACCGATTTTGAGGCCGTAAATCGCTTCCTTGGCCTTGTCTTCGTCCACTTGAACGCTCTCCTCACAGACGCACCAACGGTTCAACTCTGCGGACTTCATCAGGGGAAGGCGCTGATCCGTGAAATTCGTCCGGAGCCAACAATAACCTTCGACAGCGGAAAGTGCTTGGCGGTGCCTTGGATTGAGGTTGACGGTAACCCAATTTGCCCGCTGCTTTGCGGGGCATACTGGAGGGCGAAAGGCCGGACATCGCACCCAGCATGATCTCGTTATAATCGAGAAGTCGCACGTTGGAGTTGAGGATCCAGCAGTTTGCCGACTGCATCGAAAACGGACTATTGATCACACAGGAAGATCCGTATCAGGGCTCACTGATACGGCTTGCTCGGCGACAATGGATCTCATCATTCACCTTCAGATTTCAGACCATTTGCCTCGCTCGGGTGGTTGGGGCCGGACTCTCTGTCCGATTCGTTCTCTCGTGAAAATGGGACGGGTTCATGCAATGCCTCTATGTATTGAGCAACGATTGAGCTGGGAGAAATGCCGTCGAAGTAGATACGGTAGAGCTTCGAAAACCCATCGATGTAGTTTCCGTTTTCCAAGCGGATTCGCGGGACACGCCCTCCGATGGTCAGAAACCTTTGCGCAACAGGCTTTGCTTGTTGCCGGCGACCTTCCTTAAAGTTGCTCCACTCCAGCTCTCCCCCCTGTGCCTTGACGATCATTGTCAGTTCTTTCCAATCAAGGAACAAAAAGACTGAGCGCATGAGACGTCCGAGCAGCACGTCGCGAATGGTCTCTGGTTTGAGTTGACGCAGGAATAGCGGTATCGCTTCTGGAGTCTCGAGGTTCGCTTCCAACAAGATAGCCTCGAATGACAACTTGCCTTCAAATTGCTGATCAATCCATAGCAAAGCCTGCGGCGCCGCCGTCTGTACTCCGGCCCGAAATTCTTCGACCTTTTGCTGGGGAGACTTTTCGGGATCGCCGTCTACATAAACCCAGAGACACTGATCAATGCAACGAAGTATAGGCTTCCCGGCCGCGGCATCGATGGCATCCTGGAGTTCGGGATCGTAGGTCTGCAAAGCGACCCGCGACTCCCCGATTATCACCTCGACTTTCCGACGCGGGTCGAAACCTCGTTCCTTTTCGACAATGTCCATCACCTGGTTGTAAAGCGTTCTCTGACGGACCACGCGCTCTAACTGTCTCAATGCCTTAGGGCCGTTCTCCTCGACGAAGGTTTCGATTTTGCCTGCAATCTGCTCCGGCGATCCTTTCACCTTGAAGAGCTCGAATATCTTGTCGTTCATCACGCCCTCTTTGACTTCGAAAAACCCATTTGGCTTATCCGGAGGGGCCTTGCAGAAGACATCGCCAAGATCGACACACGTCGTGGCATCGGACCAGATCGCGATGGTCATGGGATCGGCGTTGAGCTGTTTCAACAAGCGGAGAATTCCGTCTGGATTTGCCGACCCGAGCTGCGGTCTATCCTTACGATGGCAGACCGTACGAATAATGTGATCCTGAAAACCCAGGAGAACCCAGATGAGAGCGTCATTAAGACGGCGCCATATCTGGATGCACCGTTCGAAGTAAAAGATCATGGAGTGGGGCATGATCTTTCGACGCTCCGGGGTCAGGAGCTTTTCCATGTTCATGATTTCGTCGATGGACCGCCGGTGAAGTTCCTTCCACACCCTATGGCAGATCTCACGGAAAGCGTCGTGATTTGCGGCAATCAACTCCCTAGTTGCGAATCGGGGATCATCCGCAGCTGGCGTCCTGACCATCTCAATGAGGGATGGCAACTCGTCTTGCAACGGGACGTGTCTGGTTGGCGTATTTGCCATCTCGTCACTGTAGCAGGCAGGTTTGGTAGCCAAAAGAGTTCTGAAGCCAAGGTGGCAAATGGCATGGGCATCTTGCGAGTATGTCGCCGAGGCAAAATGTCCGAAAGTCCTTCGGTTTGGTCGGATTTTCGAAAACTCAAGAATCCATTAGAGTTAGAAAGTCAATATATCCGCTACTTTAGAGTTTTTACGAACCACCTGGTCCTGCCAAATAAAGTCGGCCACTAGACATTAATGTGCGCCACTTCGGTTCAAAGTGTTCCACTGAATCCACCTCGCAATATCCAACAGCATGCGACACACACTCTGAAGGGACCTCCGATGCGGGTTTAGGAATCGCGAAATTCACATTTGACATCGATGGAAAATCCACTACCATATGGTTGTGGATAATCTCGGTACAACATTTGCGGCTTTGTCTGATCCAACCCGTCGGGCGATGATCGAACGGCTTTCACGTGGGCCTGCCTCTGTGCATGGATTGACGAAACCGTTTGCACTCTCGCAGCAGATGATTTCAAAACATATTGCCTACCTGGTGCGGGCGCGGATTGTGATCAAGACGAAGCGTGGACGAGAGAGTATTTGCACCCTTAGGCCAGAGGCGATAAAGGCAATCAGCGACTGGGCGATTGGCTATCGCCGATTCTGGGAAGAGAGTTTCGACAAGCTGGATGCAGTTGTGAATCAAATGAAAAAAGCGGAGGTTGGACATGGCAAAAAGCGCGTTGAATAAGACGGAGCGGATGGTTGTCACAAGAGTTTTTGATGCCCCACGCGAATTAGTTTGGAAGGCGTGGACAGATCCGAAATATGTGATGCAGTGGTGGGGGCCGAAGGGTTTTACTGCGCCTGTTTGCAAGATGGATTTTCGCGTGGGAGGAAAATTCCTCTACTGCATGAGAACGCCGGATGGACAGGAGTTCTGGAATGGTGGTGAATACCATGAGATTATTCCGCACGAGAAGATCGTTTCCTCCATGTACTTTTCCGACTCGGAGGGAAACAAGGTTGAGCCTGCGCAATTGGGAATAGAACATGAGGCTATAGAAGGTGCGCACGACGTGATTCTGTTTGAGGACCTTGGAAACGGCCAGACGAAACTCACCTTCATCGGAAATGAACCCATGGAGAGCGCAAAGAATAGCGGGCAGCTAGAGGGCTGGAACCAGATACTCGACAAGGTTGCCACGGTTGTTGCGGGGCTGATGCAGACAAAATAAGAAGTTGAAGCCTGGATGATCGTCATGCGCGAGATAATGAACGCAAAGCAAACGCAGGTCCACCCCTGCAACCCCAGCCAGGGGTGCCTGCGGAGGCTTAGATCAATCGCGCTCTCGTCACCTGGCCGAATCGTCGCCTTACCTCTAATCGGCAGGATCACCATCACCACCCACAACAAAAATGCAAAACCGCAGATCTTCGCGGATTTATGCGGATCCTGCTGCTCTCCCGGGATAAAGACGCAGGCGATAGGAATCGATTTGCAGGGTTGCGTCATCTTCCTAGTAAGGACCGGGGTTCCGGTTGCTTTAGAATGAACTTACGTGGGGGAGAGAGACTTTCACCTTGGAACATCCGCTTCTAACCGCGCGACTAGCTATTTCCGAGGTCCTGTCGGACCGCACGAAGCACCTCGAGTTTGAGGTGGAGGGACAGCCGCAATTCAATTTCATTCCCGGGCAGTTCATCTCGGTGCGTGAGCCGCGCTCGGACGGCAAGGTCATCACGCGCGCTTATTCGCTGGCGTCGGCGCCGGGCTGCAATAACCGGTTCGATCTGTGCCTGAATCGTGTCGACGAGGGTTTCATGTCGAACTACCTGTGCGACCTGGAACTCGGCCGGGAAGTGCACTTCCATGGGCCACATGGGCATTTCGTGCTGAAACATGAGCGCAAGGACGCCCTGTTCATCGCAACTGGAACGGGCATCGCACCATTTCGCGGGATGATTCACTGGCTGCTGGCGGACGAATCGCGTCACCAGGGGAAGGAATATTGGCTGGTTTATGGGACGCGATATGAGAAAGATATTTACTATCGTGACGAGTTTGCACAACTGGCGCGAGAGCATCCGAATTTCCACTACATCATCACGTTGAGCCGCCCGTCCGAGAGCTGGCAGGGAGCCAGGGGTTACGTGCAGGAGCACGTGCGCGAGATCGTTGGCGACCGCAGGGACATGGAAGCGTACATCTGCGGGCTGAACAACATGGTATCGGCGAACCGCCAGCAGTTGAAAGAGCTTGGCTGGGACAGGCACCAAATCATCTACGAGCGCTACGACTAGAGATGTACGGACGGACGTCAGCTGCTAAAGAGACGCTCTGAGACACCGCTTCGGCTGGAGCGGCAGCTTTGCCGAAATACTTCTATTGATTTCCATACGGACCTGTTTCGAGTAATATTTGGCCGATTTCTTCTGTCGAAGGTTTTGATTCTCAATTCAGAGGAGGCTCAACTTGAAGCGGCTTGCCGTTTCTACCATTCCTATTCTGCTGTTCGCTATCTCCGCAATGGCACAGGTAATGCCATCGCAATTTTCCGCCGATATGGTGACTCATACTTCACATGGCGATATGAAGGGAAAGATGTTTTTTGGCGGGACCAATATCCGAATCGACATGGAAAGTCCGGGCGGACCGGTCAGCAATATTACCGACATCACGGCAAAAAAGAACTACATGGTTATGCACAACAGCCAAATGTACATGGAGCATGATCTGAGTAAGCCTGGACCCATGGGCCGTGGCCCTCAAATGCCACAAATACGGCAATTCGATCCGACAAATCCGTGTGCAAATCGAACCGATATGACGTGCAAACAGGTTGGCTCGGAAACCGTGAACGGACGCTCTTGTGATAAGTGGGAGTTCAGCAAAGGTAGCCAGTTGGAAGAGACAAACTGGATCGATAAGAAATTGCATGTGCCCGTAAAGTCCGTGCACGCGGACGGTACGAGCTGGGAGCTTCAGAACATCAAGGAAGGCGCGCAGCCAGATAAATTGTTTGAAATCCCGGCAGGGTACCAGAAACTCGATATGGGCGGGATGATGCGAGGAATGGGGCGAGATCAGTAGGAACTGAAAGCTCCAGAAGCGCCCCGGTTCAAACCGGGGCTTATTTTTGTGAAATCATGCGATCGACGGGAATAGTGTAGATACTCTGATCGGATGTGATCACGGCGAGCTTCTTTCCATCGCCTGAAAACTGCTTGTACACAACCGGATGTGAGAACGTAAGAACGGATAACTCACGGAGAGTGGCGAGATCATAGAGCGCCAACCTTCCAGGCTCGACCCGTGCCACTAGTATTTTTTCCTCGGGGTCAATCGTCGGCTGCTTTGCGAAGGTTCGCGCTCTCATTTTCCCTGAAGAGTCATAAACAAGAAGGCGCCCGTGGTTGTCGCTGATCAGCAGAGTATTTCCGACGGCATTCACGTCTCGTATCTCGATCGATCCATCTCCCGTATTGATTGGCGTGACAAAGCGCTTCTGCCCTGTACCGAGGTCATCAACCTCAACAAGAACGGTTCCTTTTTGCCCAATGGAGTCAACTCTGGCGGTTAAGGCTGCGTCAGATTTCAGTAACTGCTTCCCTTCGTAGCTGTCGAGCGGCCAGACATAAGTCAGGGAATTGCCGGCCAAGTTGTAGTATTGGAGCGGAAAGTTATTGGAATAGAATTTTCGGCTCCACAACTGTTTACCGGTGCTCATTTCCTGAACTTCCAGTTCCCTTTCCTTGACGATTTCGCCGTCCGCATTACGAAAGGCACTCAGGAACAGATAGGGCCCGATTTGGACAGTATGGAAACGCCGTTCAATCTTGCTAACCGGGGTGATAGTGTTCGACCCGACGTCCAATAGGGCAGTATCTGCTCCTTCTTTCTTCAGATCGTCGGGGGTCCACTTCTGCTTTGCCCTTTCCCTCGCTTCCTGTTTCGTGATTGCGCCCTCGGAGTTGTAGGAGTCAACAGGCGGGAAAATGGCGTTCATCTTGCCATGGCCATCAAGATAGGCACCCCGGAAGCCCCTGAGATAATCGAGACGCTTGCCAGTCTGCAGTGACCACAACGCTCCTCTCGTTTGTCCGCTGTAGGCGACATAAGCGAAGTCGGGCGAGATGGCGACGGCATCGAACTTCGCAAGCGGTCCAAGCGGCAACTGAGTGGTCGCGACTGCGGTGGCGCTTCCCTTGGAATAGAGGGCGATCTCGCCGTTGATGCGTTCACTGACGACAGTGCCGTCGTAAATATCAACGGCTGGCGTCTTGTTCGCCATGAAGATCTTCTTCGTCTGCATGTCCAGAATCCCGGCGGCGGCATGCACAACCGGACGCAAGATGAGGTAGGGCCCCTTGGCGGCGGGATACAAGCCGAACGGGCCGACGGGGACATCGGATTCGACCATCTTTCCCGAAGGGAATTGAACAGCGGAAGATTTCTCGCCGAACTGACCTGCCGAACCGAAAATAACATCCTGGTTGATGAAGATAAAATCTTTGCGAACATAGTCGCGAATACCGGCCAAATCTGCAGATGCAAGAGGCTTCTTCGACGTGAAGTCGTATGCAAAAGGCGTGGAGCCGTCCGATCCAACCAGATATGTTCCGTCCGGTGAAAACGCCAGCGGGATTAGATCGATCATGTGCGACGACCGCATGGCAGTGAGCACCAGGAAGTATCCGACGAAATCCACATCGAAGATATCCTTCCGGTGCCAATCAATGCTGCCGCTCGTGGCGTTGTAGACGTCCAGATCAAACTCGAAAAGGTGATCTTTGTCGGAATGCAGGCACGCAAGCCGGTCGCCCCAGGGTGACAAAACCGACTCGATGCAGGGCATCGGCGTATAGACTTCATCGGCATCTGCCTGCTGCTGCTCGGCGATATCCCATTTCTCGATGCGGTTGGAATATGTATAGAAGACGACCGATTTGGAATCGGGTGTGAATTGCGCTCCATAGGAGTTTTCCGCGTCGATCCGGAACAGCGTCTTGAGGGGATCTCGGGACAGAACGTAAATACTGGAACTGTCCTGTGCTACCAGGTATTTCCCGTCAGGGCTAAAGCGAAGATGCTCAATGCCCTCACGTAGCGGATCTTCCACAACTTCTTTGCGCGTATTCGGCGGGAGTGACTCTTTCTTCCCGAATCCGTGATAGGCGGTTACGGCCTCCTTCCATTTTGCGAAATCATCTTTCGTCATTCTGTCCGCTTTGCCGGCGCATGTGGCGGAATCGGCCGCGCCATTTTTCAGAATCTCTCGATATCTCCTGGAGTCTGGATTAGTACCGCCGAATACGTCAGTAAACCAGTTGCCCTTCTTTCCGCGATTTTGCGCGAGCCGGTCAAAATAGTCGGCGAACTTCTCGGGAGAGTATCCAGCTCGAGTCGCAAGATAAACGGACATCTGGTCGGCAGAGAGCTGATCCTTCTCCTGCTTCTTCAGCAGGGTTTCCCAAGCTTTGCGGTTAGTCGCCGCCCTGTCGAGAAGCTCGTTGTAGCGCTCTTCGATGTCGTCGCGTCCCCCGAGGGTGTCGACCTTGAGCACTTGACGGAAGAGTTGCCGGTATTCCGTGGAGGTCTGCCTGGTCAGAACATGGCCCATTTCATGAGCCAATAGTCCGGCTATCTCATCTTCATTCTTGGCGAGCGCAATGGCTTTTCTAGTAACGTAAACGCGGCCACCGGCAATGGTGAACGCATTCGTAATCGGCATATCGACGATGAAAAACTGAAAGTGCGGGGCATCAGGGGGGACGTAGCTTCGCAGCCTGTCGCCAATTCTCCGCAAGGGAGCCGTGAGTGAGTCATCCTCAATAACCTGGAGATCCTCGTTCATGGATTTCGCGAGTACGTCACCTAGAAACCCCTCCTGCTCTACCGTTAGCATCGTGGAGGGAGAAAACGGCGGCATGGGAGGAGCGCTGCAGTTTTGGGCAGCTAATGGGGAGATCAGAAGACAGGCCCCGAGCAATAACGGCAAGCAATGGCGCATGAGGACTCAGCCAGCTACTTTGGACTTCGGGGTAGTGTAAGTGGGAAACGTCTGAAAGCAAGCTCTTTCTCGTCGGAGCCACGTTTTCGAAACAGCCACAGGGTCAAACTCCTGCAACCGAACCTCGTGTCAGCTCATCTATAACCTTGACAATAAATGACTCAGATTCTATCCTAACGACGGACTTAAGGCAGAGACTCACATCATCTAACTGAAAACAAAGGCTTAGGACAGGATTTTAGGACGTAGGAGAGGCTGCAATGGCAAAGATTATCGGTATCGACCTCGGTACCACGAACTCCGTAGTTGCGGTGATGGAAGGCGGCGAGCCCAAGGTGATCGCCAACGAAGAGGGCGGACGCACCACCCCTTCGGTTGTTGCGTTTACGAAGACTGGCGAACGGCTGGTGGGGCAGGTGGCAAAGCGACAGGCGATTACCAACCCGGAGAACACAGTTTATTCGATTAAGCGCTTCATGGGACGGCGCTACAACGAAGTGAACGAAGAAATGAAAATGGTTCCGTACAAGGTCGTGCAGTCGGGCGACCACGTCGCGGTTTTGGCGCAGGGCAAGGAATACACTCCCCCGCAGATCTCCGCGATGATTCTGCAGAAGCTGAAGAAGGCTGCGGAAGACTATCTTGGCGAGCCGGTGACGGAAGCCGTGATCACGGTTCCGGCGTACTTCAATGACGCGCAGCGGCAGGCCACCAAGGACGCCGGCAAAATTGCCGGGCTCGATGTGAAGCGAATTATCAACGAGCCGACAGCGGCCGCGTTGGCGTACGGGCTGGATAAGAAGAAGGACGAGACGATTGCCGTGTACGACTTCGGCGGCGGCACATTCGATATCTCGATTCTCGAGGTCGGCGAAGGCGTTATCGAAGTGAAGTCCACCAACGGTGATACGCACCTCGGCGGCGACAACCTCGACCAGCGCATCGTCGATTGGCTGATTGACGAGTTTAAGAAGGACGAAGGGCTGGACCTGCGCGGCAAGGGCAACGAAATGGCGCTGCAGCGACTGCGTGACGCAGCCGAGCGCGCCAAGATTGAGCTCTCGACTACCATGCAGACCGAGATCAATCTGCCGTTCATCACGGCGGATGCAACAGGCCCGAAGCACCTGGTGAAGACACTGACGCGGGCGAAGCTGGAAGAGATGGTTCGCGATATCGTGAACCGCTCGATAGATCCGTGCAAGCAGGCGCTGAAGGACGCGGGCGTTTCGACCAGCGACATCGACGAAGTGGTGCTGGTCGGTGGCCAGACGCGTATGCCGATGATTCAGAACCTGGTGAAGGAGTTGTTCGGTAAGGAACCTCACAAGGGCGTGAACCCTGATGAAGTGGTTGCCGTGGGTGCGGCTTTGCAAGGTGGCGTACTGAAGGGCGAAGTTAAGGACCTGCTACTGCTCGATGTAACGCCGCTTTCGCTGTCGATCGAGACGCTGGGCGGAGTGGCGACGCCGATGATTCCGCGGAACACGACGATTCCGACGCGCAAGACGGAAACGTTCTCGACCGCGGCCGATAACCAGACGTCGGTTGAGGTTCACGTGCTGCAGGGTGAACGTCCGATGGCGGCGCAGAATCGCACGCTCGGCAAGTTCCACCTGACGGGCATTCCGATGGCGCCGCGTGGCGTACCGCAGATCGAGGTGACGTTCGACATCGATGCCAACGGCATTCTGAACGTAACCGCGAAGGACATGGCGACGCAGAAGGATCAGAAGATCACGATCACTTCATCTTCTGGTCTCTCCAAGGAAGAAGTGGAGCGGATGGCGAAAGAAGCTGACGCTCACTCCGAAGAGGACAAGAAGAAGCGCGATGAGATCGAGGCGCGGAACCAGTTGGACGGCATGGTGTACCAAGTCGATAAGATGCTGCGTGAGCACGGCGACAAGATCTCGGGCTCGGAGCGAGGCGACGTGGAGAACGCTGTGGCCGACGCCAAGAAGGCGCTGGAAGGCGGCGAATTGAGCCAGATGAATTCGGCGCGCGAACGCTTGCAGGCTGCCTCGCACAAGCTGGCCGAAGCCATGTACAAGGCGACGGCCGCCCAGGGTCAGCCGCAGGGAGGACCAAGCGCTGGTCCGACTCCGGGCCCCGAAACTGGCGGCCAGAAGAAGGACGAAGGCGTAATCGATGCGGAGTACGTCGACGTCGACGAGAAGAAGCGGTAAACGGCCGATGATCGAGCTGACGCTGCACGAACTGGAACTGCTCTTCAGGAAGTACGTGAGCGAAAAGACGCCCATCGTAGCTTTCCTGATCTCGGGCAAAACCCGGGTGAAACTGAGCGGCCACATCGACAGCGTCACGGACGACGGCATCGTGGTTCGAGCCGAGAATGGCGACTTCGCAATTTTCGACGTCTCGGGCATGAGCCGTTCGTTGCTGGGCGACCGGCGGGATATTCCGCCGGAGGCGGCCAACATCGAGGCCGACTATACCAGCGCGTTGTCGCTGATGCGTGAAGACGGAGAGATACTGACGATCTTCGAGCGGTAGGGGAGCAGGAGTTGAAGTTTGCTGAGAGGGGCGCTGCGGGCGCCCCTTGATGCCATTAGGAAAAGGTTACTCACCACGAAGGAATGAAGGAATGATTTCTAGAAGCAACCGCCCTAAATTGCGCGAGGTAGAGAAGGGGGCTGGTTGCACAACGGATTTGAAAATTCCGTCCTTCGTGACTTCGTGTCTTCGTGGTGAAACCTACAGAGGTGACAATGCAATTTGAAGTGAATGGTCAGAACTATTTCTTGCACTTCTCCGATGAGGATAAGCATTGGGTGCTGTTCCGTCCGATGGAAGACGGAATCGAACAGATCGATATTGAGGATGACACTGTGCGACCGGATTCAGGCGGGGTTATCATCCCCTTCGGGAACGACCGCGGGACGGTGAACTGACAGAGGATACGGGATGGCTGCGCAAACCAAGAATTACTACGAGATTCTGGGTGTGAAGAAGAGCGCGTCGGCGGAGGAAATCCGCAAGGCATTTCGCAAACTCGCGCGCAAGTACCATCCCGACGTCAATCCTGGCAACAAATCGGCGGAAGAGAAGTTCAAGGAACTCTCAGAAGCCAATGATGTGTTGAGCGATCCGAAGAAGCGCAAGATCTACGATCAGCTTGGGTATTACTCGGACAACATTGATCCAGCGGCAGCCGAGGCATACGCGCGTGCTGGACAGGGGCGAGGGCCCGGTTTCGGCGCCGGCGGATTCGGCGGCTACTCGGGCGGATTTCCGGGTGGGGGCGGCCAGCAGGAAGTCCACTACGATTTCAGCGATTTCGATTTTGGTGGCGCGCAAGGTACGCAGGGCGGTGGCAGTATCCGCGACATCTTCTCCGGAATTTTCTCCGGCGGGGGATTCGGCCGCGCGAGAGAACCTCAGGGGCCGATGCCCGGAACGGATGTCGAATATGAAGTGCACGTGCCATTCTGGCAGGCGATTCGCGGCGGCACGATGAAGCTGAATATCCAGCGGCCGGGCGCGCGCGGCATGGAGACGGAACCGACCGAGTTCCGGATCAAGGCGGGAACGCGTGAGGGCCAAAGAATACGATTGGCCGGACGCGGGAATCCCGGCCAGAGAGGTGCCTCTGCCGGCGACCTGTACATGATCGTGCGTGTCGACCCGCACCCGGTGTTCCGGCGTGAGGGCGACGACATTTACGTCACGGTGCCGGTGATGCCTTGGGAGGCAGCGGTGGGAGCCAAGGTAGAGGTGCCAACGATCGACGGACGCTCAATGCTACGCATTCCGCCGGGCACGCAGAGCGGACAGAAGCTGCGCTTGCGCGAGAAGGGCGTGAAATCGGCGACGAAAGACGGTGCCGTTGGCGACGAAATCGTTGAGGTGAAGATCGTTGCGCCGCAGGTGCCGAATGTGGAAGCGAAGGAGCTGTGGCACAAGTTGGAGAAACTACATCCGGAGAATCCGAGAGACGAGTTGTTTAAGAAGATCTAACCGCGGATCGATGCGGATTTTTCCAGAAGCAAATGAGGACTGCGGCGAAATCGAGTGCAGTGATCGAGACTGAGCGCCTTCTGCTTCGGCAACTCGTGCCGGAGGACTTCGAGGCGATTCGGCGCATTCACTCCGATCCCGAGGTGATGGCGATCTATGGTGGCGTCTTCACGGAGCAAGGCACGCGCGACTTCATTCAGCGCAATATTGACCGATACGCAAAAGACGGCGTGGGTTTCTACGCGATCACATTGAGGGATGCGGGCGAGTTGATCGGGTGTGGTGGGATCATCATGCAGCCGACGGATCAAGGGATCGAGCCGGAGATTGGATACCAGGTTCGGCGCGATCAGCAGGGCCGAGGGTACGCGACGGAGATGGCACAAGGCTGCATGCAGTACGCGTTCGAGGTGCTCAAAGCCGATCACATCATTTCACTGATCCGGCCGGACAATATGCCGTCGCGGCGAGTGGCGGAAAAGAACGGCTTGGTAGTGGATCGAGAATTCTTGTGGCGGGAACAATTGCACCTGGTGTACCAGATGACGAGAGATGAATGGGAGAAAAGACTGGTGTCTGCCGTCTGACCTCTGGGGTCTTCTATGACGAAACGCAAAGGCAAAGGCGCTTACATGATCTCGGTGGTGGCGGAGATGTACGACATCCATCCGCAGACGCTGCGGCTCTACGAGCGTGAAGGACTGCTGAAGCCGTCGCGCAGTGAGGGGAATACGCGGCTGTATACCGAAGAAGATCTGAAGCGGCTGGAATTCATTCTCTCTCTGGCGCGCGACCTCGGAGTCAACATCGCGGGGATCGGCATCATTCTGAATATGCGCGAGCGCATCGAGCAGATGCAGCAGCAGATGCAGGATTTCGTTCAATACGTTCAGCAGGAAGTGTGGTCGCGGGCTCAGGCGCAGATACCGAAAGACGATGCCATTGTGCCGATGAGGCGGCCGGTGGTGATTCCTCCGAAGAAAGAGAAACGGTAGAGTTCGTTAACGCGAGGATGAACCTCAGGCGGCTTTTTCGGGACGGCTGAGGCCGTGCTCGTCCAAGGGCACTTTGTCAGACAATTTCAGCGTGCAGTCTCTATTTTACTTCTACGAGCTTGCTCACCTGCACCAGCGGTTCGATGGAAATTTTCGAGTTTAGGCTGCGTGAGATAAGGCAGGCCGCTTCGCTCTTCAGAAGCAGTTTCAGGCCCTTATCCGTGTCTTCGTCGGTTGCGACGGTCAGTATCGGACGAACGACTAGTTCTGTGAAGCGGAAGCCGCCTTGTTCTTTCTCGATTTTGCCGTCCACCGTGACGTCGAGGGCGACACTGTCGAATTTTGAGTACTCGGAAATCGCGCGGAAGGTGGACACGAAGCAGGAGGCCACTGCGGCAAGGAAGAAAGTTTCCGGCGACCACATCTCCGCTTCGCCACCAAACTCGGGTGGAGTGGAGAACTCGATGGCCTGCGGAACCGATTCGGCGGAAACGATTCCCCGTTTCGCGAGGATCCAGTATGCGGTCATGCGGTAGCTATAGCTGTTTTCCATAATTCCTCCACTCACCATTCAATAATGCAAGTGCGAACTACTTGCTGCCCGGGTTCCAAAGAACCCAAATCGGTGTCCCTTTCTTGTCGCGCAGCACCAACTGGTTGTCGTTTGATTTCGTAATCTCGCGTGCCAGCAACTCGTCATTCCCGCCGGGATCCTTGATCTTGCAGCCCACAACTTGGAGCACATCTCCCTTGTTGAACGAGGTCTCCATCTCGCTGAGGAATTTTTCCGGCGCGACATGAACCAGGATGGTCTCGTTCTCCGATTTCAAGACAAGGTGGACACCTTCCAATGATCCGGGAACAGTTTTTATGTCTTCAACGGTTCCCTTGACCGTTACCTCACTTTTGGCGTCATATTTCGGGCCAGTATTCCCGCTTAGTTTCTGAGCCAACAGCGCCACCGACATGGCGAGGATGATCGCTCCGACAAATAGCACCCTCAAACTTGATACTGATTTCATGGTTCACTACTCCTGTAACTGCAACATGCGAGCGGTGAAACTCCGGGTCTTCGCGGGCCGCCGTTTTCGCGTTGGGATGTTTTCGCAACTTCTGCATAGCCTTACCTCGGCCGGAATTGCTGTTTGGAGAAGACTGCGGGCGGGAAGCTCGCCGGCGGCCTATCCATCTCTCCGGCTGCTGAAAGCTCGCCGGGAACCCCGGTGGGCTTTGGATGTAAGCGTAGGGCGGTAGCGCGAAAGTCGCAGTGAGTGTTGTCACAAGTTGGGGTGACCACCGCAACAATTGCCCGGGTTGCGGTTTTATGTGCAAAAGGGAATAATCGCGTAAAGTGCTGAAAACCATAATCTTCTTGTGAAATGGCTAGAATCAGTTCGATTCCTGCAACGGCTGGGGGCTCCGGCCTCGCAGGCGGAACGCGAGCGCACTGAATTCGTCCTCGCGGCTGCTCGCGCCATCTTGACTCTGCTCTCGCTGCTGGCGATCTACATCGATCCCACGGACCCGGCGGAGTACATCTGGATCGCGAACTGGATGCTGATCGGCTGGGCGGCCTACAGCCTGGGAGTTCTTGCGTGGGTGCGCTACGGACGACTGCCCCGCCGCGGTCCCATGGTGCTGCACACGCTCGACGTTCTGTGGCCAGCGGTCATTTCGGTGTTCACGCAAGGCCCGAACAGCCCGTTCTTCGCGTACACGGTATTTGCACTGGCTGCCGCCGCGTTCCGCTGGGGCTTGCCGGAAACTCTCGCCACCGCGGTCGCAGGAATCGGGCTCCTGGATTTGCAGGCGCTCGTACTGACCGGCGGGTACCCCTGGGAGATTGAGGTCCTCGGCGCGTTCGACGTTAACGGCCTGATTATTCGCTGTTCGTACCTCCTGGTGCTGGGTCTACTCATCGGTTATTTCGGCGAGTCGGAGAAGGAGAGGC
Organism: Terriglobia bacterium; assembly: GCA_032252755.1. Lineage (NCBI taxonomy): Bacteria > Pseudomonadati > Acidobacteriota > Terriglobia > Terriglobia bacterium. The sequence goes on along the minus strand of JAVUPY010000007.1, from coordinate 68,516 downwards.
GCGCGGAATCGGTCGTGCTGAACCGAATTTTGCGCATGGCCAAGCCCGAGCAGGGACTCGGAATTTCCCTGCACCTGGCGTTGAACGAATTCCTGCATATCTACAAGTCGCGGCGTGCATATGTCGTGATGCACGATCTTGCGCGAGATCGGTTGTTCATGTGGCAGGCCGATGCAGAACTGCCCCCGGAAACCCAATTGCACGCAACCGAGATTTCACCGGTACAGGCGCAGACGTACCTGTTGAGAAACACTGTCAGCACTTTTTTCGCGTCGCGTACCGAGGCCGGCATTCAGTTCGTGGCGCTGCAAGGCAGCGCCCTGAAAGAATTGGATTCCATCGAGTTCCCTTCACTCTCTTTCGACAAGGGCCACGCCGACTCCGTTCTGTCGACCTCAGTGGAGTTAGGGCACGAATGGTTTGCACGTCTGTACCTGATCGATGCCCGCGTAGGTTTTAACCGCACCCAGGAACTCGAGTTTGCGGAAAGAGCGCTGCGCCAGATGGCACCGGCGTTGTACAGCGTCTTCCTGGTACGAAGGCTCCGAAAACGGGCGGGCGCGCTGGAGAGGGCAAGGGTGGCGCGCGAACTACACGATGGTGCCATCCAATCTCTGATTTCGGCGGAAATGCAGGTCGATGTTCTGCGCCGGCGCGCCGAACGCGACCATGGCGAAATGAGCGCTGACCTGGAGCACATTCAATACCTGCTCCGGCGAGAGGTGCTGAACCTACGCGAACTTATGCAGCAGATGAAGCCGGTCGATCTGAGTCCGGAACAGTTGCTCGATTACATGGCGGACCTTGTCGACCGCTTCCGTCGCGATACTGGCATTTCCGCGCAATTTACAACCGAGCTTCAGGATGTTCCACTTAGTCCGCATGCTTGCCGTGAGTTGGTTCGCATTGTGCAGGAAGGCCTTGTGAATGTGCGGAAGCATTCTGCCGCGCAACACGTGCTGGTGCGCTTCGCGAGGCAGAATGGGGCATGGAAGTTGACCATCTCCGACGACGGCACAGGATTTGGATTTGACGGGCGTCTGACTCACCAGGACCTGGTGAATTCCGCCCGCGGCCCCGCAATCATCAAAGAACGCGTGCTCAATCTTGGGGGGGAACTGGATCTCGAATCTCACCCCGGCGAGGGTGCGCGACTGGAAATTACTATTCCTCAGAAAGGACACTCAGTTCATGGATAGCCGCAAGACGCGTATCCTGATCGCCGACGACCACACGATATTTCGTGATGGTTTGCGACGTTTACTGGAGTCTGAACCGGAGTTTCAAGTCACGGGTGAAGCAGGTGATGGTGTCGAGGCCCTGCAACTCGCTCAACAACTCAAGCCCGACATTTTACTTCTCGATCTCGCCATGCCTCGCATGCCGGGACTCGAAACCCTGCGAGAGTTGGCCACGCAGGGCTCTCCCGTCAGGACAATTCTTCTGACGGCCGCCATTGAAAAAAGACAAATTGTGGAAGCCCTGCAGATGGGTGCGCGCGGCGTCATCATGAAAGACGCAGCCACGACCCTGCTGATGAAGGGAATCCGCACAGTCATGAACGGGCAGTTCTGGGTTGGACGCGAAGCGGTCTCCGACATGGTGACCTACCTTCGCGAAAAGGCGGCGCAGCAGCCACCGCCGCCCGCCAAGGCGTACGGGCTCACCAAGCGGGAGCTTGAGATTCTGTCGACGATTGTTTCCGGACTGAGCAACAAGGAAATCGCGCAGAAGTTCTCGCTCAGTGAAGATACAGTCAAGCACCACCTGACGAATATCTTCGACAAGGTTGGAGTGTCAAGCCGTCTGGAGTTGGCGCTGTTCGCCATCAATCACAGACTGGTCGAACCGGCATAACAACGGGTTTCGCGGATTGGCGCGGATTTTCCAGCTTTACATTGAGATTTGCGTCAATCCGTAGCTGCCTGCAATCAGCTTCTTCAGTTCTGCGCGTCGCGCAAGGACACTCTCGGTGTCCTCTGCCTGGCGCTTGGGTTGATAAACGCAGCACGGCTCTTCGGCGAAGATGTCGCCAGTGAGCGCGTAGGCTCTCGCCCGGGAGCCGCCGCATACTTCCCTGAACTCGCAGCGGCCGCACTTGCCGTCCAAATTAGCAGTATCCCGCAAAGCCTTGAACAACGGCGAATTCCGGTAGAGGGCTGCAAGGGATTCGCGGCGAACGTTTCCGGCTGAAACCGGCAGGAAACCGCTCGGGAAGACCTCTCCCAGGTGAGAGATGAAAACGAATCCCTTCCCGTCATTGATTCCCTTGGGAGCGCGGCCGATTCCGTCGGCGCTTCCCACTCCGAGGAAATGTGGCATTTTGTCGCCCGGGATTGCGCCCTGTCTGCGCAGTTCGGTGCGCCTTTGAAGCAGGTACCGGCGATAGTGCTGTGCTTCCGTGCTCTTGATGTCAAACAACACACGCTGCGAGGTTTCGTAGAGCTTCTGGAACACCTGTTCGAACTCCTCGGCCGAGATCAGGTCGACGCTTTGTCCGCGACCGGTGGGAACGAGGAAAAACACGCTCCACAGCACGATGCCCAGCTTTTCCATGAGAGCAATCATGTCATCGAGGTACTGCAGGTTGTGGCGCGTGATGGTCGTGTTGATCTGCACAGGAAGACCGAGTTCATGCGCATACTGCACGGCATCTAGTGTCCATTGGAACGATCCGGGGACACGCCGGAAGCTATCGTGAATCTCGGCGGTTGGCCCGTCGAGTGAGATCGCGAGACGGGCAAGTCCGGAATCCTCAAGTTTCGCGACAGCGGCGCGCGTCAGCAGAGGCGTTGCACTGGGGGTCAGCGATGGACGGACGCCCAGTTTGGCCGCATAGTCCACGAGTTCGTAAATGTCAGGGCGCTTTAGAGGATCGCCGCCCGTCATGACAAACAACGGTACCTGCATGGCGGCGATCTCATCGATCATTCGCTTGGCTTCGTCGGTAGTCAGTTCGTGGGAGCTTCGAAAAGGTTGCGCGCAAGCGCGGCAATGGACGCACGCCAGATCGCATGCCTGGGTGGTTTCCCATATCACGATAAAGGGCCGTTCATCAAAATCAACCCTGAGATCCATAAGTCCAGCTCTCCAGATGGGCGAATTTGCGGCCCACGGCTTCCTGAGTCCGGAATCAAGAATTACAGGGACAACCTCCGCAGGCTATGACTTCCGTCACACTCGCCTCTTTTGGGCAAAACTGTGATCACCGCGTCCGGTGCCCTGTATCACTTCACTTCGGTACAACTAGCTGGAGAATCTACACGGAGTGGGAGGCATATGTCGGACGACCATCGTGATGTCCTGGAAATCCTCCGTTGCGAGTTGAACTTCCTAGAGCAGGCTGGCTACGGACAGGTCAAACGGAAAGGACGTTTGCCGTCGCCCTTTCGGGATAGGCAGATCTGCCTAAACTACGGCGACCCGCTCCGGCCACACGCATGCCGTGAATGCTTTCTATGCGATTTTGTGCCGGAAGACGCCCGGACAGAAGATATTCCCTGTCACTACATACCGCTGGATCCGGCCGGACACAGGATGATCGATTTCCTGCGGAAGGAAGACGTGCCCGGGCTCGAGCGCGCACTGAAGATCTGGCTGCGGCGAACGATTGAAGAACTGGCGCAGAAGCAGTTGGAAGCCGGAACTCGACAATAACAGAGAAACGCGAATTCGAAGCAGGCGGAGATATTAACTTTCCCGCTTCTCGAGAATGACTGGCTCTGGAGAAAGTTTCAGAAGGGCCTAAACTGTGGGCAGCAACGCCACTGGGGACACAGGATATGAAGCGAGCATTTTCGACGCTATCGGTACAGGAAGCCTTGCACGTCGCCATCTTTATCGAAGAGCGCAATGCCAGCTTGTATCACCGGTTTGCGGAAATGTTTGTGGAGTTTCGCGATTTGGAGTCGCTGGAGATTGCGGGAGTCTTCTGGGACATGGCGGTGGAGGAGAACCGCCACAGCACGCGGCTGCAGGAACTGTATACCGAGCGCTTCGGGACATCCTCGTGCGCGGTCACGGAAGAAGACATTATGGACATGATCGAGGTTCCGCGACTGGAAGACGGCAATGTTCTCGGCGGCGATCCTCGGGATGTCAGCTCGGCCCGCGAGCGCGCGCTGCAGGTGGCGCTGGTGGCGGAGCAGAATGCGCGCAAGTACTATGCAGGGCTCGCCGAACACACACCAGACTCGAAGTTGCGTAGGCTGTACCAGGAGCTGGCAGAATTTGAGACCGACCATGTCGAATTCCTGGAGCGCAAGCTTGCGCGGACTGCTGCTGGAAACGACATGAAGAGCTGAAAACTGCCCGTTCCTCACATCCGAGGCAGTTAGGGGCAGGGGTTTCTGTCCCTCGAATCCGCTTATGCCGCCATCGTTTGGCCACCCAACAACGTCAGCACCTCGCCAGTGATGTAGCTGGAATCCGCATCTGAGGCGAAGAACACGTATGATGGGGCAATTTCTTCCGGTTGGGCAGGACGTTGCATCGGCGTTTTTTTTCCGTGCTCCGAAACCTGTTCCGGCTCCTTGTCGGCAACGTTGAGCGGGGTCCAGACGGGACCGGGGGCGACGCAATTGACGCGAATTCCACGCTCGACAAGCATCTGCGCCAGTGATTTCGTGAAAGCGTGGATAGCCCCCTTTGTGGCTGAGTAATCCAACAGGCGCTTGTTCCCTTCCAGTCCTGTTTCCGATCCCGTATTGATGATCACGCCGCCGCGTTTGAGGTGCTTCAGGGCGGCCTTCGCCATGCGGAAGTAGCCGTAGATATTGGTCTTGAACGTGCGGTCCCACTGCTCGTCGCTGACGTCTTCCGGCTTCTGCTGGTGCTCCTGGTAGGCCGCGTTGTTAACGAGGATATCGAGCTTGCCGAACTCCTTGATGGTACGCTCGACGGCATTGCGGCAGAATTTTGGATCCGTGACATCGCCGGGAGTAAGCAAACAGGCGCGACCTTCTCGCTCGATGGCCGCGCGGGTTTCGTCGGCATCCCGCTGCTCCTCGGGAAGGTAGACGATCGCGACATCGGCGCCTTCCTTTGCGTATAGAACTGCTACCGCGCGGCCGATTCCTGAGTCTCCGCCGGTGATCAGCGCAACCTTGCCATTCAGTTTGCCTGCCGGGCGGTACTCCGGGCCCTTGTACCTCGGTCGCGGCTCGATCTCCGCTTCAATCCCGGGCCGCTGCTGTTTCTGCTTTGGAAAGGGTGGCTTCGGCTGCTCTTCTTGCGCGTGTCGCCTCGGAAACTCGCGAATTTTCCCATGCTTCGGCTGTTCGCCATTCTTCTCTGATCGTGCAGTTCTTGTGCGCTGCGTTTTGCTGGGCATCGTGTCTCCTCGGTTTGACAATGGGATGCCCGATGCGGGCGATGGTGATGCAAGAGCACCGGCAATGAAATGTGCCGTGCTGCGGCTCTCGCCTTTCACAAATCGTTTTAGCCGGATTGCGTTCCCGGCGGCGTATCCAGCCTGGTCGTTATCGAAGTAAACGTACACTGAATCAAGGGTTCGTTCCCAGCAATGTATCTGCTTTGCCCAGGATTGAAGCGCATCATCTGAATAGCTGCCCTGATACTTTCCGCCGGGGCCGTGCAGTCGGATGTAGGTCCAGTCGGCAGTGATCTCGTTTTCTGTTGCGAACCCAGCGAGTTCGTAGATGCAGTAAGCGGCATTGTGCCTGCGCAAAACATCAAGGACCTCTGTGCAATGCCAGCTCGCTTCGCGGAATTCGAATGCGTAGCGGTGAGTCTTTGGCAGGGCTTGCAGAAATTCTTCCAGTCGCCTGGCATTACAGCGCCACTTCGGCGGAAGCTGAAAGAGAATAGGGCCGAGTTTTTCGCGAAGCTCTTCTGCGCGCGGCAAGAAGTTTTCGAGGGCGTTTTCAGGATCCTTCAGCTTCTTGTTATGAGTGAGGAAGCGGCTGGCCTTTACCGCGAAGATAAAATTTCGCGGGGCTGCGGCGCGCCACGCTGAGAGCATCCCGGGCCGCGGAAGCCGATAGAAGCTGTTATTCACTTCGACCGTATCGAAGAAGCGCTGATAATACTCGAACATCTTCGAAGTCGGTGTCTTCTGAGGATAGAAGTTCCCTACCCAGTGCTTGTAATGGAAGCCCGAGGTGCCGATCCGAATCTCCGTACGTCCCCCGATAAAGCAAAAGCCGCAGAGATACTGCGGCCGATCTAGCCAGCTCGTCGACTCACTTCTCCGCCGATTCAACGTCCTGGTTCATATTGACTCCTTCTTTCGATGCAAGCCACCTTGCCTCCTGGAGCTGACTTTTTAGCGTTCGCAGGGTTTTTGAGGCGAACTGCTTGACCGCAGGATGAATTGCATTCTGACTGGCGATCTCGAACTCCTTCAGCGCGTCGGCGCGCTGTTCGATGATAGTCCTGAGATAGGTCTTGTTGAGTTCGCGGCCGGAAAGCGCTTCCAACTCCGTCTGCAATGCAATACCCTGTGCATTCATCTGATTCGGAATCTCGTAATTCTTCTTTCGCACAAGGGAACGTAGCTCTTTGTTAATCTCACCATGGTCCTGCACCATACGCTGGGCAAAACGCTTAACGGCGTTGTCGTGGCTCTTCCGTTCAATCACCTTGCCAATCGCAACCTGGTCTTTTCCGTCCTGCGCGGCTATCAGCAGGAATTTTTTCTCCTGCTGCGTAAGCTGAGCGTGGGGATTGGTCTCGGTTGATTTGGTTCCGTTATAGCCGCTCATAGCGGCTGTCGCTTCGCTTTCCCGGTGATCCCTCTGCGCCTGTGCAGCATTCGTATTTGGCGAAGCAGTGTCTCGTGCAAGGGCACAACCTGCCGATGTCAGAACAACAGCCAAAATCGTGGCCAATGCTAGAACTCTCTTTTGCATGAATGCTCTCCTCTGGCTATAAAAGCGACACAATATGATTTGATTTGCTTCGAGTGTCGTTTGTTGTCCTGCCAAAAGCTGGCAACTCACCGGCCTTCGTACTCGTTCCAACCTCCTGAATAAAGCTGCGGGGCTTTGAAAGGAAATCTTATGAAGCGGAAGCACTTCTGGACGGGGGTTGCGGTGGGAACGGCTGCCACACTGGGCGGCGCCTGGGCGCTGGGGTTGGTTGGACGTGGTGGACACAGCCGAATTATCCGCATGGAGAAGAGCATTCAGATTGGACGACGATTGGAAGACGTTTTTGAGACTTGGTGCGACCTGGAATCTCTGCCCCGCTTCACTTCTCTGCTGCGAAACGTGCGCCGTTCGGGCGATCGTTCCTCCTGGGTTGCCGAAGTGAGTGGCCTCCCAATTGAGTGGGACGCCGAGATTGTCCAGGTAATCCCCAACGAGTCACTTGGGTGGAGATCGGTCGAGGGCGTGCGTCACAGCGGGCGCGTGACGTTCTCGCGGATCGGCGACCAGACACTCGTTCACATTCAGATGAATTATGCGCCGCGGCTCTGGTTCCTTCGTCCGGTACTTTCTCCGGCAGTCGGCATAATGGAGGGTTACATCGAGCAGGCGCTGCGCGACTTCAAGACGGCACTCGAGAGCGGCCGCGGGAGATCTGCGGCACCGAAGGAGCCGACCGAACCCACGCAGGCAACTGGGACGTACGGGCCGACGGCACAGAATCCGCGGTTCGGGACGCCAACGATACCGGTCGAGTTCACCGCACCGCCGGAGTCGAAGCGCTGATCAGGGTTTTCTCGGCGTTTCATCTTCGTCCAGATCCTGCGGAAAAGATTTCATCTCGATCTGGCGGGACTTCGCGACAGGCTTGCCATTGGCGTCCTCGGCGGAGTGCGTCAGGGTGCCGCGGATCACGCGATAAGCGTCATCGTGCGGAGTCTTGCCGGGACCACGCTCCACGGTACCGTCAAAATCGAACGATTCGCCGTGAACTTGCTTCGTCGTGAAGGTAAGGTGGTTGCCTTTGAGGGACGCCTTGGTGAAGAACTGATCGAGAAATGCATCTCTATCGGAATCGGAATCACCGTAGCGCGAAACGAATCCGGAAACGATGCCATCCTGCACGGTGATCTGCACGAATTCGCCTTCCTTGAGGAACGTGTACATGCCGGAAATATCGTCGGCAGCGGCAGTGGGTGGTTGCGTCGGCGAGGCCGGTGGATTCGACGGCTCCTGAGCGAGCGCGGCGAGCGACACTACGACGAAGATGAGAAGAAGATTGAGAGCTTTCATCAGAGTACCTACTGAGGAGTATAGCCGGATTTTGCTCGCGGTTTCCGTACTTTGGGCGTAGTACTAATCGAAAATCCCCCTGCTTGGGTCCGCGGTTCAGCCTCCCCGGAGTGCTAAAATCATTCAACCCATCCCTGGTTGAAGCATGGCCCCCGAGCGCAGCACCGAAGCCAACACCATCCCCGTCGGATTCGAACCACAATTGCTTGTGGAATGGAGTTCCCGGGCCGGGGTGTTCTTCCGCAATTTGCGCGATACGCTGCTTCCGCGGCACGAAGAGCCGTTGGAAATAACCTCGGAACCTGCGCCTGATTTCTGGCAGGATTTGTTTGTTCAATATCCGTCGCGGCTACGCTTCGTTTTCGACTCCTACGCTGGGCATGTGCTGTTCGTTCTCATCGTTTACGGGCTCTCGACATCGCCGTTGTTTCAACGGCGGCCGCAACGCATCCTCAACCCGTTTGAGAACACGAAGATCGAATATTACCCGGTGAGCCCGTATCTGCCGCCGGTATCCACTCCGCCGAAACCGGCGAAGCATGCGTTAAAGGGGGAGCCGGCGCTAGCGAAGCAGGAGATCATCTCGGTTCCGCCGGAGCCGGACAATTCGCGGCAGACGATCGTCACGCCGGATATCCGAATTCTGCACAGAGAGGTTCCGTTGCCGAACGTGGTCGTGTGGGCGGACAAAGCGGCGCCGATCCAGCCGATGGCTGCTTCCGCAAATCTCTCGCAACCCAAGCTTTTGCTCCCGCCGGATGTGATCGCGCCGCCACCGGATATTCTTCCGTCGTCGGATCGCGCTATTCCGCAAGTGCAGCCGGATGTGATCAGACCATCGGCAGATTTGCCGACGAATGCAATGTTTCGTGTGCGTTCCATGGCTCCTTCAGTGATCGAGCCGGCCCCAACTCTCGATCAACTGCGCGATCCTGGCACGATGAACATCGCGAAGTTGGAGCCACACGTAAGCGCACCGAAACTCCCGGTTGCGCCACAACGCTCGGCAGGTCCATCGGGTGGATCGGATACTCGTGGTAAGACGGCAACCGTGGCACCCGCACCGCCGCCATCGCTGCACGGATTGGGTGCAGGAAAACCACAGGGGCGAATGCTGGCGTTAAGTGTTCAGCCGGCAGAAGTCAAAGCGCCGATCGAACCTCCAGCGGGCTCCCGCAAAGGCATTTTCGCTGCGGGTCCTGAAGGAAAGGCGGGAGCGCCGGGGACTCCGACGATTGCGGGAGGCGGCGTGAACGAACAGGGTACACCCGGCAAAGGGAATGGCCACGATCCCCTGGAAGGAATCTACATCGGCCCAGCGCCGGACCCAAAGGCTCCGGTTAGCGGAGCGCCGAATGGCGATCTGCGAAAGGCTTTCTACGCTGCGATGCACGCCCCGGCGGATTTTCCGCGGCCCTCTTCGAACCCACCGAACCCTCCCGCTTCGAAGATCGAGAACCAGGTTTTCGGCAACCGGAAGTTCTACTCGATGGTGCTCAACATGCCGAACCTTTCCTCAGCGGTCGGGAGTTGGATCGTCCGCTATGCCGAACTCAAGCCGACGCAGGACAAGAGCGACATCAGCGCGCCCGTCGCGCTCAACAAGGTGGACCCGGCTTATCCGCCAGAACTGATTCGCGACCGTGTGGAAGGGACCGTGGTGCTGTATGCGGTCATTCGCGCCAATGGAACCGTCGACTCGGTGCGCGTTCTCGACAGTGCGGATCGACGGCTCGACCAGAGCGCAATGGCTGCACTCTCCCGCTGGCGGTTCCGTCCGGGCACGAAGGAAGGCGTTCCTGTAGATGTCGAAGCTGTGGTGCAGGTTCCGTTTCGCGCGGAGAAGTGGAAACAATAGCTTTACGTCGTTGCCGCCACCCGCGCGCTCCTGGATTCCAGCAAATCGTAAACGCGCGAGTTGGTGCAGACCTCGTAGTATCGCCCGTCGGTCCACTCGCGAAGTGACATATCCATGGCGTTTACGTGTGGGATGTGAGCTTCGCGCACGACAATGTTGTGGAACGAAGCCGTGCCGCTCGCAGTCGCCACGGGAACCAGGCCGCTATACAGGCGGACGGTTTCTTTGCCCCAGAGACCAGGCAACTCCACCGCGGTCAGTTGCAGCTTGATCTCCTGCTGCAGTTTCTGGAAGGCGGCTTCATTGATGTGCACGCCGCCGATGTTGTAGCGGATCAGGAATTCTTCAGGGGTACCACCGGTGAAGGCGTCATCAACGGTTTTGAAGGCGAAGACGTTGAAGAGATTTTCATTGAGTCCGGCGTATTTGCGCGCAGCTTTGCTGCAGGACGAGAGCCGGTCGCTTTCGTTGAGCGCCTTGGAAATCATGATGCGGTTCGCGCCATCCATCAGGTACATCGGCGCGGAATCCTGGAAGCAGATTCCGATCCCGAGTTCCAGCGTTGGCAGGCCGGATTTCTGCGATTGCTCGTTATAGCCGCGCACGATAGCAATCATCTCGCGGGCCAGCATGCAAGTACGTGCCGCCACGAAGCTCTGCTCGTTTTCGCGCTCGAACATCGCCAGAATGACCGCGTCGCCTTCGATGAAGACTTTGGTCGCGCCGTACTTTGGCAGCAACTTGTTCACCGGTTCGTAGAAATTCAGACTGAAGTACGATGCCGGATTCAGGCCGCGTTCAAACAGCGTTCGCGTGAGATAAGTCGAATCGCGAATATCGGCTTTCAGGATCACATGGCTGGCAATTCTTTCTTCTGCCGGCTTTTGTTCCTCGGTGAGGAGAAATTCGTAGAGCGTGTTATTGATGGACGAGAGTTCGCGAAGTTTGTCGTTCGCTACGACATTAATAGCGTCAACCGCGGAATTTACTGCCTCCAACCGCCGCAGGTCGCGATGGTAGCGCATGAAATCGACGAGGAAACGGCCCGCCGTCTTGGTTCGCTCGGGAAATGAATAGTTTTCCATGCGGCGCACGGCAGTCTGCAGTTTCTCCGCGGACATCCTTCCGTGCTCCTCGAGCAATTGCTCCACGCGCTTGCGCTCCGCCCGCGAGATCAGCGCGTTTTTGAGTTGCTGCGGATTGATGACCGGCGAATATTCTGCCAATAACGGAACCACCTCGTAAGAGGCGATCACGTAGGGAAGGATTCCGGCGTCTTCCAGAGTCTGCGTCCATGCCGTCAGGACAGCGCGTTGGCCCTTCCCCTTTACGGAATCCTCGTCAGGGGAGCCGCCCGCAACCAACTCCTGTGCATTCTCCGGCGCATTCAGCCAACCATCAAGTCGCGCGCGATCCTGCTCTAGATCCAGTGCATCCAGAAGACCGATTTTCTCGAAAAACTCTTCCGCGGCTTCTACAACGAACTCGAACCGGTCCACGTCCTTGTCGTAGTTGCCGAGCATGACGTAGTGTTCGGCGTTCAAATAATCGTCGCGGCCGTTTTCGCTGAACAGCAGGCGGTCCATGAAGAGTTCATAGACGCCGAGTTCGGCATCGCCAAAGAGCACCCGGCGCATGCGTGCCAGCGATTCCTTTTCAACCTCACGCAGCGTGGCAAAGAGTTCTTGGCCGGCTTTGCGCTGTACGATTTTCTTCGAGACTTGAAGTTTCAGGAAACGGTCGCGCAGCGCAATGCCCTTGGGATTACTCCGTGGCCCTTCGTATTCGCGAAGCTTGGCGCGGCAACGTTCAAGCACCTGCACGAATTGGGTCGAAAGCTCGTTGCGCAAAAACTTAATGACTGCCAGGCGGCAAAGGACATCGCGGCAGATATTTCCGTCCGCCTTCGCCTGGTGTAGCGACGCCAGTTGAAGATCGGCGAGCATCCGCTTGAACTCGGCACTCGGGTCGGCAGGTTTGGGTTTTACAGGATCGATCTTGGGACGCGACCACACCGGGACATTATTTTGATTTGCGGAGGCAAGTGGCTCGGACTGAGTCAAATCCTCGACATTGCCGTATTTCGCGATCAGCTTTACGAGGTGCGCGCGGGCGGTCTCGGCGAATTTTGGGCTGAGGTGGACATCATGCCGCACGTTGTCGACACCGGTCAGCAGGCCTTCCAACTTGATTTCGGGAGTGTACGTCGCCAGCGCCAATTGTTTGACGTGGTCGGCAACATTCACCCGCTCAAAAAAAGGAAAGCGAGGCATTTCACCTCATGGCGGGGCACCAGGCCCCGGTGGTCCGTTCTGCTAAGCGCGGCGAGACTCTCGCAGAGCCTTCACCATCGCGGTTATCGATTCGAGCTACAACTAGCGTTCCGAAGTTACCACCTCGGCAACACCTGCGCTAGGTTACCTTCGGAACCAAAAAACCAAGGCGCACCGCCGAGGCGATGCGCCCATTTCCAGCTGTCCGGAGGCTACTTTCGGCCCGCTTCCGCCTTCCGGGCGGCCTCGAACTCATCGCCCTGGTGCCATTCGACCAAGTTCGGCAGGTCCGCCGCCTGCCATGCCAGCGCGAGGCCGAACCGCGCCATTACGCCATCCGTGCGGTAGTCACCGTTTTCCTGGAACTCATCGGAGGGCTCATGGTAGTTGGCCGAGTTCTTTTTCTGCTGCTCCTTCACCCACTCCTCGGGATGTCCTTCGAAGCGTCCACCGGTATTTACCGAGAAAGCCGGGATTCCGACGCGCGCAAAGCTGAAATGGTCGGAACGATAGTAACCACCGGATTCTGGATGCCCGGGCGGCACAATCGTCATGCCGAAATCGGCAGCCGTCTTTTGGAAGATCGGGGCAAAAGTCGTCCGATCATATCCGCCAGCGCTAACTTCCTTGGGAATGCCCAGCGGCGGAATGGAGTCAAAGTTGATGTTTAGGGAGATGTTTCTGTCCGGAATTGGAGGATGCTGGCCGAGATACTCCGATCCCAAGAGCCCCTGCTCCTCCCCGGTGACTGCGGCGAATATAATCGAGCGCTTTGGCTTCTGCGGAGCCCCGCTAGCGGCTCGCGCCATCTCCATCAGCATTGCGGTTCCCGAAGCATTATCGAGAGCCCCGTTGTATATGTTGTCGCCCTTCATATCAGGCCGAATACCCAAATGATCATAATGGGCGGAGATGATAACGGCCTGGTCGTTCAACGTGGCATTCGACCCCGGCACTTCGCCGATCACGTTATAAGCATCGAAGGGCCTGACCTTGCTGACTACGTGGGCCTGAACTTTGAGGGGAAGCGGAACAGGCTTGAATCCACGCTGCTGCGCCGCTTGAATCAGTTGATCCAGGTTCTGCCCTGCATCCGCCAGCATCTTTGTGGCGACATCATGTTGCACCCATGCGGCAAGCCGCAGCTTCGGATTCTTATCATCGCGAAGATAAGAGCGCTCGCCCGACCATGAGTTACGCACGACATCCCAGCCGTAGCTTGCCATGTCGGTTTTGTGGATGAGGATGACGCCGGCCGCGCCCATCCGCGCCGCTTCTTCGTACTTGTAAGTCCACCGGCCGTAGTAGGTCAGCGCCTTGCCTTTGAAAAAGTTCTCGTCGTTCGACGGCGGCTCGTTGACGAGCATCAGCAAGACCTTGCCCTTGACGTCCACGCCCGCGTAGTCGTCCCAGTTGTAATCCGGGGCGCGGATCCCGTAGCCGACGAACAGGAGATCCGAAGCGGTGTCACTCAACGAATTCCCCGAGTCATCCATGATGACGCAATCGTCCCACTGCTTCAGGTTCATCGTTTCCTTGGGGGTGGTGATAGTCATCGTGCTCTCGGGGAGCGTAGTGACGCCGAGCATTGGCACGTCCTGGAGATAAGTGCCATTTGCTCCGAGAGGCTTCAGACCGGCTTCCTCGAACTGGTTCGCGATGTAGTGCGCTGCGATATCACCGCCACGAGCGCCGGTGCCGCGCCCCTCAAGAACATCGCTCGACAAAAATCGAATGTCGGCTTTGATGCGGCCATCGCTGACGTCGTGCATGGCCTGCATCGCGCCTGGCGGCATCGTGGTGTACTTCTTCGCTCGATGAGTTCTTGATTGAGCCAACGCCATGCTCAGCAGCAAGGCGCACGATACGAGAAAAAAGATTCCTCTTCGCATTCCTGACCCACAAATGGATTGAGTTTTCTAACGACTGATTGTACGGGAGGAATCAAGAACTCGCGACTGGATAGCACTTTTCGTGAATCAATCGAACTACCTTCCGGGTTCGTGATCCGCGACCGCGGATCAGTTTTTGGACTCTCAACCGGCCTTAAATTCGGCGACGTTCTCCCCATGCTGGAACAGCTTGCGGGTGGCGTTCTGGCTGTCGCGGAACTCCGCGTAGAGGGATTCCATGTCTTGCCGCGACCAACTGATGATGGTGTGCGAAATTTTCCCGTCCTCGTCGATGATGAACAGCGTCGGAACGTTGGTGAGGCCGTAAGCGTTGGACACCGGGTAACGGAGCACATCGTCGAGCGCGAGTGGAAAATGCACGCCGAAGCTCTTTGCGAATTCTGCCGTGCTGGGGCCGTCGTCCTGCGAGATCCCCACAAAGGTGAGGCGTTTTCCCTGGATGAGATCTGCCATTCGATTAAAGTATGGAAATGCATACTGGCACACCGGGCAGGAAACCTTGAAGAAGGCCAATCCGACGGGTCCCTTGGACAACGAATCTCCCAGTGAGAACGTGCGTCCGCCCAACAGAGGAAGCTCGACTGCGGGTGCCTTTGTGCCTGGTTTTAGTGCAGCCATTTTTTCTCCTTGCCCTAAAACCTTAGATTCATGGACTCTTCCACAGATTCGCCGCCCGCAAAATCTTTCGCGTCAACCCGGTCAGAGGCAACTCGTGTGATTTCTTCAGCGCGATCCATCTCCCGCCACGAACTTCGGCGGCCGCGAGCGGGAACACCAGTACGGTGTAGTCGCTGTTCGTGATCGAGTGGCGCAAGAGGAACAGCGGAGAATCATCTGCTTTTTCGGTGGGTGGGATTTCCCACATCCCAGCCATCAACCTGTCCTTGGAATTCCGCTGGATAAGGTAAACGGAGCCTCGCCGTTGCGCCAGACCGAAGATCAACTCCCGCTTATGACGGTCGCCTCGCGGCTTCTTCGTTTGCCGGCCGGGATCCGCGCACCAGTTCTTTACCGGGCAGAGCAGGCACCTCGGTTGCTCCGGCAGACACACGGTCGCACCGAGTTCCATCATCGCCTGGTTCCAGTCTCCCGGGTACTTCGCCGGGAGCAGGACCGACGCGTGCTGCCACGCTTCGTTTCTCTGACGGAGATCCTGCCCGAGGAAGCGCGCCAGGACGCGCTCGACATTACCGTCCACGACGGCAACCGGTTCTCCAAAGGCAATGCTCGCGACGGCAGCCGCAGTGTATCGGCCGATGCCCGGCAAATTTAAAAGCTCACCCGCGGTGCCGGGGAAGTTGCCACCGAACTCCGCGACAATCTTGCGCGCGGCCGCGTGCATCGCACGGGCGCGCCGGTAGTAACCCAGACCGCTCCACACGGCGAGCACATCGGCTTCTTTGGCCACGGCGAGCGTGTGCACGTCAGGAAATCGCGCCAGGAAGCGCCGATAGTACTTCAGCACGGCAGTCACACGCGTCTGCTGCAACATGATTTCGGAAATCCAGATGCGGTAGGGATCGCGGGTTTCGCGCCAAGGCAGGTCGCGCCGCTCGCGGCGGTACCAGGCGAGGAGCGTGTTTTGAACTCGAGCTAAGTCTTGGTTGTCGAGGATCCCACCGGAACGCGACATCTGGAGAATAATTTTACGAAGCCGCCACTCGTGCCGGCAACCACTCTCTTGAGATCAGTGGAAAAGGCTGGCCGAAAGGCCAGCCTTGATCACAGAGCCGATTCCTATTTCTGATCCGAGGCCTTGTCTTCCTGATCTGCTGTCTTGTCCTTGCTCTTATTCTTTTCCTGTTCGATCTGCGCGGTCAAGGATTCCTGTTCGCGGCGGAATTCCGACAACGTAATCTGCTGGTTGGAGATCATGTCGAGGTACATATTCTTCCGGAACTGGTCCTGAGTGCTGTCGGCCTTCTGCTGCAACGTATCCAGTTTTCTTTGGAGATCCTGCTCACCCTTTTTGGCGTCGGAGAGCTTACCTTCCAGATCCTTGAGTTTCTGGTCGTCGGCAGCCTTGGCAGCATCGGCTGATTTTGGGTCTGCCTTCTTGTCTCCGGCCTTTGCGTCGGTCTTATCGCCTGAAACATCGGCCTTGGCTCCGTCACCCTGGTCCGTCATTGCAGATGCATCGCCCTGGCTCGCTGTGTTGTTATCCGGCGGTGCCTGGGAATCCGGGAAGTCGTCATTGGTGTAGACGTGTCCGGATTTCTTCTCGCTCGACTTCTGCTTCGCAGCCTGCACGATCGCACTATCATTCTGGGCCGCCGCCGGTTGCGCCAGCGCGACAGCAAGGAGCGCCAAGGTACTGGCCAAAATCCAATGTCTTGTTTTCATAATCACCTCTAGTAGGTCGCCTCTCGAATACTCAGCAGTCGCGGCGGCTGCGGAATCTGGTTCTGTTTGAGGGCGCAAGAATTGAAGTTGATCACGGCACTGCCGCCGAGGGTGTTGTCGACGTATGATTCTTGCCCGGCGAGCACTGCGCCGATAATGTTGGTGTGATCGGAGCCACCACCCGTAAACTTAACCACGCCCTTCACCAGGATGAGGCCGTAGAAATTCAAGCCACCGTGGATGTCGAGATCGCCGTCCACGATAAGGATTCCGTTCCCCTGGGAACTGCTCGTCAATTGGAGATCGCCGGGAACATAGGTAACTTGGTTGTAGGGGGAGGGCGTCTGTCCTGATGTATTCAGAGTTCCGTCCGAGTTATAGCTCAATGGGAAATTTGGCGGGATACCGAAGGTCTGGCTTGACTCTGTACCGCACGTGCCATTGCTGATCAGGTTTCCATTACTGTCATACGTCGGAGCAGTGCAGGTGTAGTTGTAAGGAGAACCAGTTACAGAGACCGCTCCCTGCTTGTAGGTGTTGATATAGTCATTGATGTCATAGATCCACGGCTGGTTCTGAACCACAGCAGGGTTCGTACCCGCAACCAGATTTTCAGAACTCGTCGCCTTGTCAATCGTTCCCGAGGCATAGATTGCGTATTTTGAGTTGTCGCAAGTGTACGGTGTCCGGTTCGGACATGTCGTCGTCTGCACGCCTCCAACCGTGGTAGTCGTACAGTTCGTGGTGACATAGCCGTTGTTCTTACTGTAATTCATGTCGCAGGTACAGCTATCAAACCCGTTGACATTCAGTTGACCGTTGAGCGTCACGTGGTCCTGCGAATCGACGGCAGCGTTCGTGACCAGTGGCGGAGTCTTTGCCACTTCGGCGATGACCATTCGTCGCGAGCCAGTTCCAAAGCCTGCCGAACTCGTCTGAGCGAGCGAAACGATTCGGTAAACCGGTTCCCAATACTTGCCCTGACTTTCGTCCTTACAACTGGTCATCCCCGGCACCGTGTTCAAAGGAACCTGCTCCTTGCCATCCCAGCAGATCGGGTCCCACGTCGCTGAGCTGAGACTGTCATAAAGGGAACTTGCCACCCGGTAATTCAGAGTGTCGGAAGTAAATCCAGCCGACCGATTTTCCTTCGGTGTAATGCGTACCCATTTGAGATCCAGTGCAGCCGAGGTTCCTCGGTTCGGATCGCTACTGTCTCGGGGTGTATACCAACCGGTTGTGCCCGGCGACTGCTGGCACCCGAGATTCGGAGTAGCCGAGTTGTCGCCGATGACATAAAGTCCAGGCAAGAATTCGTGGCAGAGTTCGTCGTCAAAGAACTTGTTCGAGGTATCCCAGGGCCGAATATCACTTGTGGCGTCAATGGCATTGGGGTTCAAGATATAAATCGCGCTCATGTTGTTCGACGCCGAAGGAGCTCCCGACGGCGCCACCGATGAGTCAGTCAGGAGGCGGACACGCGCTTCCTGGATACCGGCCAGTGCCGCGAAATAAGCCTTCTGCGAATCGCGATAGTTCCGGTTGATCTGCGATTCCGTATCCGAGGTCGACATCATCGCCAGGGCAATGCCCGTCACCAGCAGCAGCGCGAAAATCACAATCAGCAGCGCAATGCCTTTCTCTTTGCGTTTCTTCTTGGGAGTTCCTGTCGAGTTCGTCATGCCGCCTCCTCTACTGTTGGTTCGGCAGGCGCACAGCCGCCGAATACGACATCACTGGTTTTTTGCCGGTCTGTAAGTCTGACCGGCTCGCCAGTACGTTTAAGTTGATCCGGATTGAACGTATTTGGGGAAGATTCTGCTGTCCCTGTGTTGTGCTCAAATCCGCCGGCGAAATCTCGTTTCCCAGCGCGTCGTAATACGTGAACAGGTTCGCATTCTTGTATGTCGAATAGACCGTGTCATTCGACACGGTGGAACCGCCGGCAGCGGTGGTTCCAGAAATCGTGTACGCCGGCGTATTCGAAGCTCCGCCATCGGCGCCACCGCTATTGATCACCCCGCTCACAGCCGTGTAGTAATTCTCGTGACTCTGATTCATCGAGGTAACGTTAGTCTTACTGGTTTGGCTTCGCGAAATCGTGCAGGGGCAGTTCCCATCCGCGTCGGCCTGCAGTTTGTAGTCGATAACATCAACATAGCCGTCGCCGTCGACGTCGCCTTCGAACCAGAGCTCGTCATAGGCGGCCTTCACCATACCTGCCGCAATTGTTGAACTATTAGTCGGGACTGAGCTGTACATCTTCGTTGTCGGGTAGCCGATACTGTGCACATCTCGTACGAGCTGGTCCACGAATTCCCGCGATTCCTGCGTCACATCCACTTTGGTTTCTTCTGTGCGGGAACGTTTCTGTACGAGCACGATTTGCCGGAAAACTACTGCCATCACCAGCATCAGAATGGCAACAACAAAGACCATTTCCAGGAGGGAAAAGCCGGCATTCATGTTTCGGATTCGTTTCGTCATAAATACCTCAATTGCCCGTCGCCGAGATGGTCCGCAGTGTTACTGGAATCAGAAATTGCGCCTGTGCCGACGTCCCCTGGGCATTCGCAGCTGCTGTTTGCGCGGCGCCCACGGTAATCAGCTTTTCCGAATAGCCGGTCCCACTCGCGATTGTCTGGATGTTCCAACGAATATCGTACGTAGATTGCTGTCCGCCGGTGCCGCAACTCACGTAGTACATCGAATATCCAGTCGTTATGCCCGAGCGAGACTGAGTAAAGTCCACGTTGCCGGGCGGCACCGTGGTACTGCTGTTCGGAGCAACCGTGACGGTGTTATCCGGAGCAGTCTTTACGGTGTACACATTTCCCGCACAGTCGGTCATGGTTATATCGTTTCCACCAGGTTGTGCCGCGATGGATTCCAGTACCGCCTGTGCCGCAAGAGTCGCTCCTGTGTCGAGTTGGTTGCGGTTATTGCTGGCGATCGCGGTCATTAACAACCCCAGGAGCGCTGCGAGGCCAACCGTGAGTACCGTCAGGGCAATCATCAACTCGATCAGCGTCATGCCCCGCTGACTGCGCATCGTGTGTGCTTTTCTCCGCAGGTTCATTCGCATTGCAGCCTCACATCTTTTCGTAACTGGCGCCGTCATAAAACCAGGTATTGATTCGTCCAGCGGGCATAATCGTGATAGCTCCCCAGCCGGTTCCGCCCATGGTTTTGTCCATCTTGAAATAGATCAGGAAGCCAACTTGCTGGCCCTTGCCGGACGTATCCCAGTTCGAACAGGCGCTGGCAGTGCCCACGCAGGGCAGGCCACGGGAATTGAACTGAACAGGTACAGTCGCGACTTCGGGTTCATAAGCACTTGAACCCGAAAAAGTACTTGGGTCCAACGTAGGCGCGCCGGTGGCGAATGCGGTGACGCCCCTCGGAAGCGCACTGGCGAGTGCCGCACTGTTTACCTGCAATGTGCTGTTGGTTCGCACGGCCTGCATTCGCTGTTGCTGACAGATTGCCGCTACCTGCATCATCGTGTTCTTCAGCTTGTAGTCAGCCATCGCCCTGAGCACGTTCGGAATGGCATAAGCTGCAATGGCGAGCATGATCGCAACTACCACGACCAGTTCCAGCAGGGTGAATCCACGCCGACCTTCCACTTCGAATTTCTGCATCGTGAAGCTCTCTTCCAACAGCGATCTCAGACCGGACTTCGGCCCAGACTAGTTGTACCTGTGCAAGCAGAGTTCCACCAGATTACCTAAGGATAGGTACCTGTATTAACAATGGCTTAGGGGAGCATTTGAAAGATTTCGGAAAGGATGACGCCAACCAGCATGTAACTTTTTGTTACATTTTAGGAAATAAGATGATCGGTGAGTTTCTACTGTATCGGCGAGGATGACATGGCGACTACGACCCAGCCATGCTTCAGTTCCTGCCACACGGAAAGCATTCGCAGCCGCATTTCGGGACCCGGGCCGCTGGCCGATTTCATTCGTAGCGTGATGACGTAGCTGACGAGAAGGTCATTGCCGGCCGGACGGGTCTGAACCTCGCCGATCTGGAAGTGATCGACGTTGAGATGTGACAGGTGATCGAGCAGCGCCGGTTTGTCCAAGGTGAGCAACTGGTTGGTGCCCAGGAACTCCGGCCCCACATGCCTGTCCAGTTCCTGCCATTTCTTATGCTGTACATCGTTCCAGAATAGATTGACGAGCCGTTCGCCCGATGTCGCCTGGTGCCAATTGGCGTTCTTCTTCTCGCCCCACTTGGTACAAGCGGTAGAGGTGATGACGCAACACAGGATTACAAAGGTTGCGACGTAGCGCGGACTCTTGGTCATGATGGGCATTGTAACTTAGCAGATACAATAAGAACGCCCCCCGGTCGGAGGGCGCTTTTCGCTTAACTGTTCAGTTTCTTACCTGGCCGTTTCAGCAGCCTCCGCAGCCATTTCCGTTTCCGCCGAACCGCTTCAACTGCGCTTCGAAGGGAACCGAGAACTGCTTCTCGATCTTCTCGCGGTAGGTCGGACCCGAGTTGTAGGTGCAGAACGGGTACAGCTTGCCGTCGGGCGCGGCGTAGTGAATGACACATCGCTTCACGCGCTCGACGTCGTAGTTGTAGAGATCCATGAAGTGCATGCCGGCGACCAGCAGCGTGCGGTATGTGAATGTGCCGTCCATGCCGTCGCGGCCGAGCTTTTTGTCGGTAAGGCCCTGGAGCGTGTCGAGGAACTTCTGAAAGGTCAATCCGGGTGGCGCGAACTCCGGCTTGAAATGCCGATGCAGCGCCAACCAAGCCTTGGAACCGTGGTAGTACTTCATGAGCCCACTGCCCGCTTTCTTGGATAATTCCTCGATATCCTGCAGCATTGCCGGAATATCGACGAACTGGGTGACCGGGACCGCCTTGCGCGACTTCTCGTCCACGAACATGTAGGTGCCGAGCGAGCAGTGCGGATGGCAGCTGATGGTCGGCACCTCGCGGGCTTCCAGCTTCGCCTTCAGCTTGCTGAAAGGCGTCACGCTGGAGAGAGGGAACCAGTCGTCGTAGTGATTGAACATGCCGGTCTGGTCGGCCAGGGCGTGCGCCAGGTCGGTCAGGGTGAAGCGCTTCTCTTCGAGCTCGCGACGCGAGATGCGGCCAGTGAACGCCACCGGCTGGAAACTGATGCCGCTCACAGTGTCGACGTTGTTGATGGCGACCTGGAGAATGTCGCCGAGTTCGTGATCGTTGAGCCCCTTCACGATCGTCGGCACGAAGACGATCTTGATTCCGGCTTTGCGGCAGTGCGCGATGCACTGCATCTTCTTTTCGAAAAGCGGCTCGCCACGCGTCCTGCGATAGACGTCGTCGGTCACGCCATCGAATTGCAGATATAAGGTGGAGAGGCCGGCTTCTTTGCAGCGCGTGGTGAATTCCTGGCTCGCGGCGAAGAGGATTCCGTTGGTCGCCGCCTGAAGATGTGTGAAGCCCATCTGCTTCGCCATCGCGAGAATCTCAACAAATTTTGGATGGATGGTCGGCTCACCGCCCGAGAACTGAACGACGCGCCCATCGACCGGCTTCTCGTCGCGTAATGCCTGGAGCATCACCCGAATCTGGTCCATATCGGGCTCGTAGAGATACCCTGCGGCGTTCGCGTTGGCGAAACACACCGGGCAGGTCAGGTTGCAGCGGTTCGTCAGGTCGACGTTCGCCAGCGCGGTGTGCGAGGTGTGCAGCGAGCACATGCCGCAATCGTCTGGGCAGACTGACTCGGCGCCCTTGTTGATGGCAGGATTCTGCAGGCCACGGTTGTCGCCAAACTCCCATTCCTCAATCTTGAGGTAGATGTCGACGTCCGACATGACGCAGTCTTTGAAGTAGCCGTGCTCGGGGCAGGTTTTCTCGATCATGACCTTCCCGTTCTCTTCGAACTCGCGCGCGGGGATCACCTTGGCGCATTCGGGGCACAGCGACTCGATGTTCTTCGGCAGCCCCTTTTGAAGTTTCTTTATCGGCGCGCCCGTGTAAGTCGTTTCAGGCTGGATCACTTTCAGATCCGACCGCTTGGCCGTGGGGGATAAAGTCGCAGTGCTCAAGATGTACGCTCCAAGTAATGAATTTTGGGAATTTCCCAAGGCTCCGAGCACGGAGCAGGCACACGTATCTCTCCAAATCAGGTACTTATTGTTTCCCAAATTGGGATTCGAAGCTGTGAACGCAGTCACGACTTTGGGTGAAGCGGCTTTTCAGCGAATGGCAATTGGGCGCATCTAGCGGCGAGATTTAGTGCTGAAAAGCTGTTGAATTTCGCAGCGCATCCCACCATTCACACCTTCTTCGGCAGTTCAGCTACCGGCGTGTTTTCTGTCTCCGTGGCTCGGCGGCACGGAAATGACGAGAAAACGCACGTCGTCGACGGTTTCGTTTCTCGCCTGGTGGATGGTACCGGGCTCGATTTCGAGCGAGGCCCCGCGAAAAATACGAACGTCGCCATGATCGAATCGCATCGTTAATTCGCCTTCGAGCACATAGAACAACTGGCGCGCGCGGTCGTGCCAGTGCGACTGTTCGCTGGTCCCGGGCGGCATCCGCTCCTCGATGACGTGCACTTCCGGCCGCTTCAGCAGAAAGTACCCGTCGCAACCGTCTCCCCACGTGTAGTGCTCGGCCGTGTCGCGCGAAACCGGCTTCCGCGGTAGGTTTTCCATTTCAACAGCATACAAAAAGAAGGCCTGTCATTGGGACAAGCCTTCTGCAGTCTGCGGATTTGCTCTTCGGAAATTCCGATCCTCCGGTCGGCCGATTACTTCGCAGCCACCAGTTCCTTTTCCGTGGCCATCTTTTTCGCCTTCATGAGTTCTACGGCCTTTTGCGCGATGTGTTCGGCGGAGACTTCGAATTCTTTCACGAGTTCCCACGGCGCGCCGGAGTCACCGAAGCGATCCTTCACGCCAATGTAGCCCGTGATCACGGGCGTCCCGTAGACTTCGGGGCTCTCGGTGATTACGCTCGCGACGCGCCAGCCCAGTGCTCCGATCTGGTGTTCCTCGGCGGTGACGACCACGCCCGTTTCTTTCGCTGCGCGAACGATTGCCGCCGAGTCGATCGGCTTCATAGTGTGGATGTTCACTATGCGCGTCTCATAACCAAAATCCTTCTTCAGTATCCACGCTGCGCGCATCGCCTCCGGAACCATAGGCCCACAGGCGACGATCGTCAGGTCTTCGTGTTCGTTGCGATACTCGCTCGCGAGCTTCGTCTCGAAGGCTTTGGCAAATTCGGCGTTCTCGCTGCGGAAACGGGTTACGTTGGCTTTGCCGAAAACGAATGGCGTGTTTTCGTCCGTCACGATCGGAGTCGCTTCCCGCGCGAAGCGGATGTACTTCGGTCCCTTGATGTCGAAGAGAAGGTTCGTCGTGGCCTTCTTCGTCTCCACAGAGTCGCAGGGAACGACGACATTCATGTTCGGTAGACCGCACATGGCGAACAGGTCTTCGAGCGCCTGGTGCGTTGCGCCGTCGGGGCCAACGCTGACGCCGCCGTGCGCCCCCGCAATCATCACGTTGAAGTTGCCATAGCAGATCGAGACGCGGATCTGGTCCAGGTTGCGTGCCGCGGCAAACGTCCCGTAGGTGCCGAATACGGGCAGCTTCCCTTCCTTCGCCAGTCCTACCGAAGCCGCCGTTGCGCTCTGCTCCGCGATGCCCATCGACAGCCAGCGGTTCTTCCGCTCCGGATGTTTCGCGTAGAACTCGCTGATGGTAATCGAACCGGAGATGTCGAGGCCGAGGCAGACCACGCGCGGATCGCTGCCGTTCTCCGAGAGCGACTCGCCGAAGCCCATGCGCGTCGGCTTCATCTTTACCTGCATCGTCTCGGGCTGCGCGTTCCACCAGTAGTTCTTCTTAAACTTTGGCATCTTGGTGTCGAGCTTCTTGTCGACTTCTTTCTGGAATGCCGCCGCGTGCGCGAATAATTCGTCTACCGGGACCTTGTCGGCGACACCGAGTTCCGCCAAGCCCTTCGCCATCTCTTCTTTATTAGGAGCCTTGCCGTGCCACCCGGCGACGTTCTCCATGAAGCTGACGCCCTTGCCTTTGACGGTATCGCAGAGCAGGCAGATCGGCTTGCCGTTCTTACGACGCTTGGCCTCTCCGAGACCAAAGAGGACCTGCTTGATGTCGTGGCCATTGATGCGAATGAGTTCCCAGCCGAAAGCTTCGTATTTCGTATCGATCGGCTCGATGTTCATTACGTCGGCCACGTTGCCGTCGATCTGCAGGTGGTTGTTGTCGATGATGGCTACGAGGTTATCGAGTTTGTAATGGGCCGCTTCCATGGCGGCTTCCCAAACGTTGCCTTCCTGCTGCTCACCGTCGCCCATGATGCAGAAGACGTGGTAGTCCTTCTTATCGAGCTTCGCCGCGATAGCGTTACCTACTGCGATCGACAGCCCTTGCCCGAGCGACCCGGACGATACCTCGACACCCGGCAGTTTGAGCCAATGCGGGTGTCCCTGGAATGGAGATGAGAGTCGCCGCAGCAGTGCGGTATCTTTCTTTTCGCAGAAGCCCGCGAATGCCAGACCAATGTACAGCGCCGGAGCCTTGTGTCCGCCCGACCAGATGATGCGGTCGCGGTCTTCCCAGGTTGGATTCTTTGGGTCGTGGTTCGCGACCTTGAGATAAAGCGCCGCGACGATATCCATCATCGAGAGCGTGCCGCCGGAGTGGCCCGATCCGGCGCAGCAAAGCGTTGCAAGGTCGTAGCCGCGCATGATTTTCGCCTGCTCGACGAGTTCCTCGGTCGAGTAGTCACGAATAGTTTTTCCGGTTTTGGAGTCGAGCAGTGCCATGACATTCCCTCGCAGGGGTGCGCTCAGGCGCACAAATCCCAATGCCCACGTTATTCAGGGATATACATGGCTGCAGTGAGACCTATCACAGGGAGGATGTGACGGATGGACAAATGGCAGCCGAAAGATGATTGATTCGCTACTGCGGCGGTTGCTGGTTTTGCTGCTGCTTCTGCATCTGCTGCAACTCGCGCAGCAACTCTTCGGGGGACTTCACCCGCGGCTGTTGCGGTTCCTGTCCCTGTTCTTCCTGGCCTTGTGGATTCTGCATCTGCGGCTGCCCTGGAGCACCGGGCTGAGGGTAGCCCTGGGGCGGCGGCTGCTGCTCCTGTTGCGGTTCTTCCGCTTCCGGCGCGTTCTGCTCAGGAACCGTCATATCCTCGGTTTCAGCGTTATCTGGCTCCTCCTGCTCGGCTGCTGGCGTGGGCGGCGCAACGTTGGGACGCGCCTGCATGGCGGCATTGGAGGTTACCGGCTGCGAGGGAGCGTTCGATCTCGCGGTCAGGATGATGCGCTGCACCCCGCCAGGCTGCCCCATCGGACCCAGGATGATGTAGTCATACCGCGATCCGTTGAAGAGCGCCGTAAGAACATCTTTCGGATCTCCGGGCCCGAGGTGGACAGCGACGCGGTCATTCCCGCCTATTGGTGGCTTCTCAATGGTCGCGCCTGTCACGCGCCTCACCGCGGCAAGAACATCATTCATCGTCGAATTATCCGCGTTAATCGTGAGTTGTCCGCGGCTATAGCCGACCTCTGGCGGCTGCGCCGGCATCTGTTCCGGAGTGGGCGGCGGCGCTGGTGGTGGCGGCGGCACTTCAACCGCAGGCTTTTTGGTCTTCCACTTCTTGCCCGTGGGCTTCGCTTTCGCACTGGTCTTGCCGTGTTCCCGGGTCGGGCTTTGCTGAACGTTCCTCGGCGTTGGCGCGGTCTGCGTCTGCAACGCGGAACCAAGCCCCGCGATCAGCAGTACGAGCATTCCCGTGCCACACCAATTCCGGTTGAGCATCTTCAACAAAGCAGGTGCTTTACGAGCCACAATGCACAGATTCTACCACCGGAATGGTACGCGGCTCTGAACATCTGAATTTTTATCTCCCGCATCTATTCTCATTAGAGTCGAATCTGCTTGACTGGCGGAGTACCCTAACGCTTGAGGAGAACCCGATGATCCGTCCGAGACTATGGCCTTTGCTGTTGGTCCTGCTGTGTACCGTTGCTGCGTGGAGCCAGCGCTGCACCGAAGGCAAGGACATGGACCCGACGACCCGCAGCGCCATTGATTCGGCGGCGCGCCAGTACTTCCAGATGGCTGCCAATGCTGATTCCGCCGGGCTACAGCAGAACTCCATTCTCTCGGTTGCCCAGAATTTCGGCGGAATCTCAAATGCGGTCCGCGACAATCTCGCCGGCCTGCAGGGCTCGCAGCCGAACGTTCGGAGCGTGTTCCTGCTTGACGCCTCCAACGCAACCGGCACCGTCCAGCGTGCCGAGTTCTATTGCGGCGTATTCGGCGCTTACGGACATACAGCCACAAGCAGCGCATTTTTCATACCTAACCTTCCGGCTGGCATGTACGCCCTGGCAATCGTGGACGCCCAAGGATCTAAGGAACCCTTCACGCTGTCCTTCGTCCTGCAGCAAATGGGACAACAGTGGAAGCTGGCAGGCTACTACGCCAAAGCGGGAACAGCAGCCACCCACAACGGCGATTGGTATGTTCAGCAGGCTCGGGATTACAAGCAGAAGGGTGATAACGCCACTGCCTATTTCTACTACTGGCAGGCGCGCGATCTGCTTGCGCCAGTTCCGTTCATGAGCACACTGCAACTGGACAAACTCTACGACGAGATGCAACAGGTCGCACCAAAGGATCTTCCCGTCGGGCAAAACCAAACCGTAAACTTCAACGCGAACGGGAAGACATATCCGCTTATGACGATGTTTCCCCTCCCGGTGGGCAATGAACTCGACCTCGTCGTCAAGTACGCTTCCCCTGATATCAGCGACACTGCCAAAACCTGGCAGGAGAATATGGACTTGATTAATGCGCTGATGGCCAAGTACCCCGCATTCCGAAACGCTTTCCAAGCTATCGTTGCGCGGGCCGTCGCACCCGGCGGGCAGGATTACGGGACGGTCCAGCCGACCAAGCAGACGCCAAATTCGCCCCAGTCGGCTACGAAATGATCGGCTAATCGCGAGATGCGGGAACGCCCGATTACCCGTTTTCCTGATGTTTCTATAAAATTTCCCCGTGCCCCAGGACGACTCTCAGATTACTCAACCCAGTTCGCCCGCGCTCTCCGCGTTCATTGCTGAAATGGAGCGCTTCCCCGTCTGGACGCTTGCGGATGTCGCCAAAATCGCCATCATCGCATTCGTCGCGATCATCTTCTCGATCGTTCTCGTTATCATGATCGCCACCGGCTTGCCGTGGTTCCGCGGCATGCCGATGACGGACGTGGTAACCGATGCACGGCTGGCGACCGTATCACAACTGCTGGCATACCTGATCACCTTGTGGTTTGTTTACCGCCTGATCGTGCGCCACTACGGAATTCCATTTGCCGAAGGAATTCGCTGGCGCTGGCCCCGGATTTCGTGGCCTGTTTACATAAGCGGCGGCATCTTGCTGTGCGTCGCGATTCAGGCCCTGGGACATATGCTTCCTCAGCCGAAACATGTTCCTCTCGAGGATTTATTCCGCACCCCACTGGCGGCGTGGCTGCTCACAATTTTCGGTACCTTTATTGCACCGCCGGCGGAAGAATTGTTCTTCCGTGGGCTGCTGTTCCCTGCACTTGACCGAACGATGAATCTCTTCTGGAGCGTGTTCCTGACCGCTCTGCCCTTCGCTCTTCTTCATGGCGGACAGCTGGCATTCAGTTGGTCACCGCTGCTCGGGATCTTTATCGTCGGCGTGGTGCTCACGCTTGTGAGGGCGAGGGCGGAATCATTGGCCGCTTCGGTTCTTGTGCACATGGCATATAACGCGACGACATTCGGCATGGTAATTTACGCCACGCACGGCTTCCAGCACCTGCAAAAACTCACAAGTTGACAAGCAGGTTCGGTTTACGGAAGTTGGCGGTCTACTGAGCTGCGGCGGCTTCTGAAATCAGCACAGCGCCAGTGGCCATGTGACGCGCTACTGCTATCGCCGAGTTTGAGCTCTCTTCCGCGGTACACGCTCCGGCAATCACTTCGATTTCGCTGCCGTTGCCTGAATCTGCGCGCACAAAGCGCATACCGACAATATCCGTAGGCCGTTCCGTAATTGCCGCGATATCGCTCACGCGCAAGGAGAGGCTGCTGGAAACCAGGAGCGTACCCGGCCGGCAGATCCGATCGAGCAGCCGAAAAATTTCCTCCTTGGATTCGAACTCGTCCGGGACGGCCTCGATAACCATGTCGGCCTCCCTCGCGGCTTCTTCCAGCGACGTCGCAAATTCGAGCCTGGCCATCGCCGCCTCTGACTCCGCGTGCGCGACCAGTCCCGAGTTCACGGCGCTCTCGAGGCTGCCGCGGATCTCGCCTTCGGCGCGACGCAGGCTGGTAGGCAGAATGTCTTCGAGAATGGTTCGGAAGCCACCGAGAGCAGCCAACTGGGCGATGCTTCGCCCTGCAGGTCCGGCGCTGATCACGGCGATAGTGCGGATTTCGCGCACCTCAGCCGCGCTCCAGCGAGTCCACTACCTTAACCCAGTTCGGATTACAATTCTGCATGTATTCGGCAAGCCTCTTTTTCTCTTCCGGCGTCACAAACGCCAGACTGGCCTGGATGCGGCGCAGGGTTGCCGCGATATCGTCGACATAGTTCATCATACGGATAAGTTCACCGCTGGCTACGGGCATGAATCCTCCTGGTGCGCACTGGAAAATATGGGATGCGGAATAGCGCAGCTGCCGCAAACAATTCCATTGTATTGTTAACAGACCTCGGCTGTATCGTAAAGTCAGCTACTCCGCTACAGCCGTTCACATACGAATTTACATCTAAGGTCTAGGATGCGCTCGCAAACAGAACCGATCCTCTACGAAACTTCCGGTATTTCCGAATGCCTCGATCGGCTCACAGCGCACAAGATCCAACTCGTTCCCGGCGCAACCTACCGCCTCCAGTTCAACCAGGAATTCGGATTTCGTGATGCCAAAGCGCTCGTTCCTTACCTGCGCGCGCTCGGGATCAGCACCTGCTACGCCTCTCCGCTCTTGGAAGCTCGCACTGGCAGCGCTCATGGCTACGACATTACCAATCACAACAAGCTCAACGCCGAGATCGGGACCGAAGAAGAGTTCCACGAATTGGCGGAGGAACTGCGCACCCACAACATGGGCCTGCTCCTCGACGTTGTGCCCAACCACATGGGCGTTGGTTACGGAACCAACCCGTGGTGGCAGGATGTGCTCGAGAATGGGCGCGCTTCCCGGTTCGCGGCTTTTTTCGACATCGATTGGGACCCGCTCAAACCGGAGCTCCGGAACAAGGTCCTTTTGCCCATTCTGGGCGACCAGTACGGGGAGGAACTCGAAACCGGCAAACTGGCACTGCAGTACGACGACGGTAGGTTTATCGTTCGCTACTACGAAAAGGTGCTCCCACTCGATCCGCAAACGATCCCGCTGATCTTCGAGCCCCTGGGAGACTTGGGCACCAGCGATGTCATACGCGAATTCCAGAGCCTCCTCGTGTCGCTTTCCGAACTCCCCTGTCACGATACCGCCGAAGGCGATCGCGCCATAAAGCGACAACGCGAAATCCCTTTCCTCAAAGAGCGCCTGAAGGAACTGGTGGATGACTCCCCGGAAGTGCGTCGCCTGATAAGCCGCGCAATTGAACGGGTGAACGGGATCCCGGGTGACGCCCGAAGCTACGACGCCATGCACAAACTGCTCGAAGCCCAGAGCTACCGGCTCGCGCATTGGCGTGTCTCCGGCGAGGAAATCAACTACCGCCGCTTCTTCGATATCAACGATCTGGTCGGACTCCGAATGGAAGACCCTGCGGTGTTCGCCGCAACGCAGAAATTGATCCGCCGCCTTCTCGCCGATGGATGTATGCAAGGCCTGCGAGTAGACCACCCTGATGGTCTCTTCAATCCGCCGCAATACCTCACGCGCCTGCAGATGCTCTACGCCGCGAGTCAGTGCTGCGGTCCCGAGCCGAAGGTACCCCAGGCCGAAAATGGGATCGAACTCGACGTTCAGACCATCTTCGGCCAGCACGATTGGGTTCGCAGTCGTGCCCCGCTTTACGTCGTTATAGAGAAGATTCTGGAACCCGGCGAGGACCTTCCCGAGAAGTGGCAGGTTGATGGCACCGTCGGCTACGACTTCATGAACTTGGTCAACGGCATCTTTATAGACAGTCGCAATCGTAAGGCATTTACCGCTTTCTATCACCGGTTCATTGGCGGAAGCATCGACGTCGATACACTGATTTACGACTCGAAGAAGCTGATCATGAACTCGGCGCTGAGCAGCGAAGTCAACGTGCTCGGTCACATGCTCGACGAGATCAGCCTTACCGACCGACGCGCCCGCGACTTCACGCGCAAAACCCTGCGCGACGCGATCATCGAGACCATCGCCTGCTTCCCCATCTACCGGACCTACATCGACGAACGTGGATTCATCAGCGATCGCGATCGCGAATACATTCAGCAGGCTATCGCGCGCGCCAAGCGTCGCAACGGATCGACTCCGGCACCGGTGTTCGATTTTCTGCAGGAAATTTTGCTGTTGCGCGGGGCCGACGGTGGGGCGCCTGTTTACGGATACCGTAAGCAGCTCTATTTCGCCCTGAAATTCCAGCAACTCACCGGGCCGGTAATGGCCAAGGGCCTGGAAGACACCTCGTGTTACGTCTACAACCGGTTCGTATCCGTGAACGATGTCGGCGGCTCACCCCGCGAATTCGGAATCGAAGTGGAGGAATTTCATCGCGGCAATCTGAAGCGGCTCGAGAACTGGCCGTACTCGATGCTGACCACCTCGACGCACGACACCAAGCGCAGTGAAGATGTTCGCATGCGCCTGGACGTACTGAGCGAAATCCCGAGACCGTGGGCAGCGCAGGTGATGCGCTGGAGAAGGATCAATCGGACTAGAAAACGGACGCTTTCGGACGGCAGAGTAGTACCGGATTACAACGAGGAGTACCTGCTCTACCAGACATTGATCGGCACGTGGCCGGTTCGGAAGGTGAACGGAGCGCCGTCCGCGAAATTCAGCGCTGAAGAGCGCACCGCATACACCAGTCGCATCCGCGACTACATGGACAAGGCTGTGCACGAAGCCAAGGTGAACTTAAGTTGGGTAAACCCCGATTCGGACTACGTTGAATTGCTGGGGAAATTCCTTGAGCGGATCCTGATGCCGCTATCGGAATCGCGGCCCAACGCATTTCTGAAATTAATCGAGTCCTTCGTGGAACGCATTGCCTATTTCGGCGCAATCAATTCGCTCTCGCAGACGTTGATCAAGATCACCGCGCCGGGAGTCCCAGACATCTACCAGGGCCAGGAACTGTTCGACTTCTCGCTCGTCGATCCGGATAATCGGCGGCCTGTGGATTTTCGCCTGCGTGAAACGATGCTGGAGGAATTATCGCGACGCTCGGGCGATCCTGTCCTGCTGGACGAGATTTTGCGCGATTGGCCGGACGGGAGAATTAAGTTGTGGGTCACGTCTCGCGCGTTGCAATACCGCCAGGCCAACATCCGCCTCTTCCAGAACGGACGCTACGTGCCGATCCACGGTACGGTTCAGAATGAACGGCACATCCTCGGCTTCGCGAGAATGGGCGATGGGAACGTCGCGATCACAGTTGTTCCGCGATTCCCATTGACTCTAGCCGGGGGAGAGCTGCGTGCCATCTCCGGCGATATTTGGGGAAATGCTGAAATCGTTTTGCCGCCCGAAGCTGCCAACCGGGAGTTGCGCAACGTGCTGACCGGAGAGACTATTCACGTCACGCGTGAGCATACACTTCTCGTCGCTGACGTTTTTCGGCGATTCCCTGTGGCACTGCTGGGAAGCTGAAAGCTAAAGAGTCGCAAGCCGAAAGCTTGGCGAAGTCCGCAGACTTTCGGCCTCACACGACGAAATATTCCCGCAACTCTGGAACTTGTTGCGGCGGGCCGCCTCGGTCGGCAGCTTCCACCAGCGTCGCGAGCTTTTGCGCTAATTCCGGTCGAAGTGATCCCGGCTTGTACCGCCAGCTCCAGTTCCCGTTGGACGAACTTGGTACATTCATGCGAGCATCCGACCCCAGCCCAAGCACATCCTGCATGGGAACGATACAAAGGCGCGCGACCGAGGACTCCGCAGCGCGAATCATCGCCCAGTGCATCCCGTCTTCAGCTTGTCCAAGGTAGGCACTGGCGAATCGACGCCCTTCGCCGGAAATGCCATGCTGCCACCATCCCGGCGTTGTATCGTTATCGTGCGTGCCCGTGTACACAACGGTGTTGGGCACGAATTTGTGCGGCAAATAGATATGCGCGCCCGGGTTGTCGAAACCGAACTGCATTACGCGCATGCCGGGAATCTTCAGCCGCTCGCGCAGTTCATATACATCCTGAGTGATCATGCCGAGGTCTTCGGCGATGAATGGCAGGTCTCCCAGCTGCCTCTGAAATACCTGGAACAAATCTTCGCCTGGCCCGGGAACCCATTTCCCATTGACCGCTGTCGGTTCGCTCGCCGGAATCTCCCAGTAAGCCTGGAATCCCCGGAAGTGGTCGAGGCGGATGTAGTCGCACAGCATCAGCGCCCAGCGGACGCGCTGCACCCACCAGTCGTACCCGCGATCGCGCAAAGCATCCCAACGGTAGAGCGGGTTACCCCAGCGCTGCCCGGTTTCGGAAAACGCGTCGGGCGGCACTCCTGCGACGACCTCCGGGTTCCCCTCGCGGTCCAACCGGAAGACATCCGGGTGCGTCCACACGTCGGCCGAGTCGTAACTGACAAAGATCGCGATGTCGCCAATGATGCGAATGCCGCGCAAGCCGCAATACGCGCGCAGCGAGCGCCACTGCTCGAGAAACGCGAACTGCAGGAAGCGCCCGATGCTCAACTCTTCCGCAAGTTCTTTGCGCGCGCGATCCAGCGCTGCCGGTTCGCGCAGCGCCAGTTCACGAGGCCAGTGATTCCAGCTCTCACGATTGCGATGGCGCCGCAACGCATCGAAGAGGACGAAATCTTCCAGCCACCAGCCGTTCTCCCAGCAGAACTTCTCGAATCGCCGGCGATCCTCACCATTCGCGCCCTTCAGGAAGTTTCGCGCGGCCTCTTCCAGCACCGGAACCTTCGTGGCGGCTACGCGCTCATAATCCACTCTGTCGACCGAGTCAGGCAGACTATTCACGCGCCCCCGGTCGATCCACCCATGCTCGGCGAGCCGGTCGAGACTGACCATCAGCACGCTTCCGGCAAACGCCGAAGTTGAAGAATAAGGAGAGTTCCCGTATCCCGGCGGTCCAAGTGGCAGCACCTGCCACAGCGTCTGCCGGGCAGCCGCCAGGAAATCTACAAACTCATAGGCGGCAGGCCCAAGATCGCCGATTCCGCCGTGGGCGGGCACCGAAGTCGGATGAAGGAGAATTCCAGAGGCACGTTGTTCAAACATGAGTTAAGCAACAGACGAACGTCTTTTTGAGGTTAACACGGAGGGACTGGCCGCGAACGCCGGAGTGACACCTTTGTTGGACCGGTTCGCATCGCACGCACACCAAACATCTGAGAATATCTCCTGAGCCTGATTATCTCTTGTACCCAATCTTCCGCAGAAGGTCGTGCCGCCACGCGACATCATTCTCTCCTTCGACGCCTTTCGGGGAGCTTCCGTCGATGACTCCGAGAACGCCCCGGCCCTGCTCGCTCTGGGCCAATACGACCTCCAACGGGTTCGCCGTCGCGCAGAAGATTGTGCACACCTCCGGCACGTCCTTAATCGCATTGAGTACGTTAATCGGGTAAGCGTTCTGGATCACCAGCACGAAGACATGGCCGGCCGCCAAGGCTTGCGCGTTACGCACGGCGATCTCCTTCAGGCTGGCATCGTTCCCTTCTGAACGCGTGAGACACGCTCCCGAACTTTCATTGAATGCCAGGCCGAACTTGGCCTGCGGCACCGTCGTAGCGATCACCTCGTAGAGATCTTCAACGGTCTTTATGAAATGCGATTGGCCAATAACGATGTTGGCATCCGCTGGAAATTGCATTCGCACTGAGAGCAGCTCAAGCATTACGCCTCCTCCGATGCGATGATAATGATCTCACGATGCGCTTTCTTTGCGCTTTGGTCGGACTCTTTTTGGCAGGGACGACTGGGATCAATTAGTTACACTCAAACACCCGCCGCGGCAGTTTCTGTTTCGATCCTGTTGCGTCCGGCCGCCTTCGCCCGATAAAGCGCCACGTCAGCATTGTGGAGAAGCACTTCCGGTCCGTCACCTTCTCGCCATTGGCTGACCCCGAAACTCGCCGTAACCCTGATTTCCTGGGCACCAGCCAATACGGGGGTGTCTGACACCCGAACCCGGACTCGCTCGGCAACCTCGAAAGCTTGCGTCTCATTGCAATCAGGCAGCACCACCAGGAACTCCTCGCCGCCGTACCTGCCAATATTGTCGTACCGGCGAATTGTCTCGGCCATTCTCTTGACGACGTCGCGCAGCACCTCGTCTCCCGCAAGGTGGCCATACGTGTCATTCACATTCTTAAAGAAGTCGATGTCCGCGAGAAAGATGCTGAGCGGCGTGTGGAATCGCCGCGATCGACTGAGTTCGTTCAGAAGCAGATCGACGATCGCCCGGCGGTTCCAAACCCGGAGCATCGAGTCATGCGTCGCTTCGAACTTGAGCGACTCCCGCGCCTCGATCAGTTCTTCCTGCGTTCGGACGATCCGCTCCCCGACTTTCAGACGCGCCCTGAGTTCGAAGTCCTGAAACGGCTTGAGTAGATAGTCGTCAGCACCTAGTTCAAAGCCCTTGACTATCTGCTCCTGCTCTTCGTTCGCGCTCAGCAAGATGGTGTAAATGTACGCCTGGTTCTTTTGCCGGATCAGTTCGCATAATTCCAAACCGCTCAGGCCTGGCATAATGCAATCCAGGAGAGCCAAACGTGGAGCATTCTGCTGTAACAAAACATCGCGAGCCTGATTGCCGTCAGTGGTTAGAACGACCTCGTAGCCCCAGCTCTCAAGCAGGGTCTTGAGCATCGATTGATAAATCCTAGAGTCGTCGGCAACCAGTATCTTCATAGGGAGGCGGGTTCCCGGACTTCAGCTTTGAATACTCTAAGTACGTAATCGACTCTTGGCAATATTTCCTTGAATTCTGGGAGCGGGAGAATCCCGTTGGCGTCCCGAAATGGGAGAGTCTCACGATATTCCCGGATTGGCCCGGAACACAACGTCGCTTATCCCGCACAGGTAAGACTAAGAGAAAGTGCGGGCCAATCCATAAGGCCCGCACCTCCCGATAGACGACTAGCTCACCGCAACTCTCCTTTTAGCCGCGGGGAGATCAAAGCGATCGAGGTTCATCACCTTGCACCACGCGGCGGCGAAGTCTTTCACGAACTTTTCCTTGGAGTCGCTGGCTCCGTAGACCTCCGCGAATGCCCGGAGCTCGGAGTTCGAACCGAAGATAAGGTCGGCCCGAGTACCGGTCCACTTGAGTTTGCCCGTCGCACGCTCCAGTCCTTCGTAAACGCCTTCTTCGGAAGAAGGCTGCCACTTCGTATTCATGTCGAGCAGGTTAACGAAGAAATCGTTCGTCAGCGTTCCGGGCCGATTGGTGAACACGCCGTGCTTCGACTGCCCGAAGTTCGCGCTCAGCACGCGCATGCCACCGATGAGAACTGTCATCTCGGGGGCAGTCAACTTCAGCAACTGCGCACGATCCAGCAATAGCTCCTCAGTTGTTCTCTTCTCGCCTTTACGGCGGTAGTTGCGGAAAGCGTCCGCCGCGGGTTCCAGTACGGCGAACGAGTGTGTATCGGTCTGCTCCTGTGAAGCATCGGTGCGCCCCGGCGAGAATGGAATCTTCACGTCGTTGCCACCCTTTTTCGCGGCTTCTTCGATTGCGGCGTCGCCAGCGAGGACGATCAGGTCGGCCAACGACACCTTCTTCCCTTTGTTCCCATTGGACTGCGAGCTGTTGAACTCCTTCTGAATCGCCTCCAGTTTTGGCAATACCCTCGCCAACACTGCAGGCTGGTTCACTTCCCAATCCTTCTGAGGTGAGAGGCGGATTCGCGCGCCGTTTGCGCCACCACGCTTGTCGGAGCCGCGGAAGCTCGCCGCCGCCGCCCACGCCGTCGATACCAGGTCGGAAATCGACAGCCCGGAGGCGAGAATCTTCGCCTTGAGAGCGGCGGCATCCTTCTCGTCGATCAGCTTGTGATCCACCGGCGGAAGCGGGTCCTGCCAGAGTTGTGGCTCGTTCGGAACCAACGGCCCGAGATATCGCGTGATCGGCCCCATATCTCGGTGCGTCAGCTTGAACCACGCCTTGGCGAACGCTTCGGCGAACTCTTGTGGATTCTCGTAGAACCGTCGCGAGATCTTTTCGTAAGCAGGATCAAATCGCAACGAAAGATCGGTTGTCAGCATGCTTGGTCCGTGACGCTTTGATGGATCGTGTGCGTCCGGGAACTTACCGGCCCCGGCGCCATTCTTCGCTGTCCACTGATACGCACCAGCCGGGCTCTTTGTGAGTTCCCATTCGTACCCGAACAGGTTCTCGAAGAAATTGTTGCTCCACTTCGTCGGTGTCTGCGTCCAAGTGACTTCGAGGCCGCTGCCGATCGTGTCTCGGCCTATCCCTGTTCCGAAACTGCTCTTCCAGCCGAGACCTTGCTCCTCAACCATGGCGGCTTCCGGCTCCGGACCAACGTGCGTCGCAGGACCAGCGCCATGAGTCTTGCCGAAGGTGTGTCCACCAGCGATGAGGGCAACCGTTTCTTCGTCGTTCATTGCCATGCGCGCAAACGTTTCCCGGATGTCACGCGCCGCAGCGATGGGATCCGGCTTGCCATTGGGCCCTTCCGGATTCACGTAAATGAGGCCCATCTGAACAGCTCCGAGAGGATTGGCAAGGTCACGATCACCACTGTAGCGCTGGTCCTCCAGCCACTTGCCTTCGGGGCCCCAATAAAGCTCTTCGGGCTCCCAGACGTCCTCACGCCCACCGCCGAAGCCGAAGGTCTTGAAGCCCATCGATTCCAATGCAACATTTCCGGCCAGGACCATAAGATCAGCCCAGGAAATCTTCCTGCCGTACCTCTGCTTGATTGGCCAAAGCAACCGACGCGCCTTGTCGAGGTTCACGTTGTCGGGCCAGCTGTTGAGAGGCGCAAAGCGCTGTTGACCGGAGCCGGCGCCGCCGCGCCCGTCTCCGATACGATACGTACCCGCAGCGTGCCACGCCAGTCGAATGAATAGCGGTCCATAGTGGCCGAAGTCAGCCGGCCACCACTCCTGGGAGTCCGTCATGACGGATTGCAGGTCCTTGATCACGGCGTTCAAATTGAGGCTCTTGAATTCTTCCGCGTAGCTAAACTCCTTGCCCATCGGGTCGTTCAAGGGACAGTTCTGGTGAAGGAGCTTGAGGTTCAGCTGGTTGGGCCACCAGTCCGCATTGGTCCGGGCTCTTGGAGCGCCATGCGCGACGGGGCATTTAGCTTCGGATGGGGAGGTTTGCTGCTGACTCTGGGGACTAGCCCCTGCTGCGGTGGCAAGTTCTTTTTCCATAGCTCCCATTTTCCGCCCCACAACGGTAGAGGTAAAATATATGTTTCCTATAATTCCCATAGGATTTGCGTCTTGGCGCATTTTGGCGGGGGTCTATATGGAAGTTCACCAGCTCCGGTATTTCTGCGCCGTCGCTCGTCATGGCACCTTCACCCGCGCTTCTGAGGTAGAACACGTCGCGCAACCTTCTCTGTCGCAACAGATCCTGAAACTCGAAGCGGAGTTGGGTGCTCGGCTCTTCGATCGCCTGCCTCGCTCCGCCAAGCTCACGGTGTTCGGGAAGGCCTTCCTGCCGAAGGCGGAAAAAATCCTTCGCGAGTTGGACGCGGCCAAGACCGAGCTTCGCGATATGTCCAGCAATGAGAAAGGTGAAGTTGTCGTCGGGATTATCCCGACGATCGCCGCCTACCTGCTTCCCAGGCTACTGAATGGGTTCACGGCGCGGCATCCGCTCGTAACTATCAAAATCATCGAAGACATCACGCCGACCCTGGTGCAGCGCCTGCATGATGGGACGATTGACCTCGCCGTAGCGGCCTTGCCGATTGCCGGAAACGAACTCGACAGCCTGGAGCTATTCGAGGAGAAGTTCTACGCGGTGCTTCCCGAGAAACACCAGCTTGCTTCACGCTCTTCGGTCAGTCTGGCAGAGTTGAATCGCGAATCGTTTCTTCTGCTGAAGGAGGGCCATTGCTTTCGCGACAGCCTGATCGCGGCCTGCCACAAGTCAAGAATCTCGCCGCGCGTGGTATTCGAGAGCGGCCAGTTTGCCTCTATATTGGCAATGGTCTCTGCGAACATGGGCGTATCGGCAGTACCGGCCATGGCGGCGCGGCCGCAACCGGGATGCAAGTTCATTCCTATCTCAGGCAAACATAGCACCCGAATAGTTGGCATCGTAACCTCGCGCAATCATTATCAGAGTCGCGCCCAACGCCTGTTGATGAAGCAAATGCGCGACGCCTGCGGAGAAGCGGCGCGCGCTTCGTGAACGAGAAGCGCCGCCTCGATTAAGAAGTGGGTCTTGTAATTGCGTCGCGAGTGGGCGATCCGTTTACCAACCGCAAGATGTTGAGTGGATTCCGATCCTGCAACTCGTCCGGCAAACCTTCGTCGGGAAAATTCTGGAAGCATACGGGTTTTGCAAACCGGCGAATCGACAAAGTTCCAACCGAGGTGAAGCGACAATCGGAAGTCGCCGGATAAGAACCGCCGTGGACCATCGCATGCGAAACCTCCACCCCGGTCGGGAACCCATTGAAGAGCACGCGCCCAACGCGCGTTTGCAATACGTCGATCAACTCGGCAGCATCGCGAAGATCGGCCGCGGTTCCGTGCAGCGTGGCCGTAAGCTGGCCCGGCATTCTGACGGCGAACCTGAGCATGTCATTCATCCCGCGCGACCGCACAATCAACACGGTGGGACCGAATAGCTCGTCTATAAGTTCTTCGGTGAGGTTGGAAGATTCGGTTTCGAATACTGCGATATCAGCGCCACATGCGGGGGCAGCCACGCCACCGGCCAGTAATCGAACCTTACCACTTCTGCGCTCGACACCCGAGCGATACGTCTCGGCGATTGCCGCCGTTAAAAGCGTGCCTCGATTCACTTTCCCCGCAGCCTCGACAATCCTGGCCACAAATGTATCGCCTTGCGGCCCCTCGTCGACGAATACGAGCCCTGGCTTGGTGCAGAACTGGCCGACGCCCAGCGTGAAGGACGCAACCAGTCCTGACGCAATTGCTTCTCCGCGCTCACGCAGCGCGCCCGGAAGTATAAATAGTGGGTTCGTGCTGCTCATTTCCGCGAAGACCGGGATTGGTTCAGGCCGCTGCGCCGCAAGATCCATCAATGCCCGACCGCCGCGCCGCGAGCCCGTGAATCCCACCGCTCGTACCGCGGGATGAGTCACAAGTGCGCGTCCAACCTCGACCCCATCATCGAATAAAAGCGAGAACGCCCCGTCCGGCGCTCCGAAGCCTTTTAGCGCGTCGACGATCGTGCGCCCTACCAGTTCTGAGGTTCCCGGGTGAGCCGGATGCGCTTTCACCAGGACGGGGTTTCCCGCGGCCCACGCAGACGCCGTGTCTCCCCCGGCCACAGAGAACGCAAGGGGAAAATTGCTGGCTCCGAAAACAACAACCGGCCCCACGTGTCGCAGCATCGATCGCAGATCTGGCCGTGGAAGGGGCTTGCGCTCGGGTTGCGCCGTATCGATCCGCGCATCCACCCACGAACCGTCCTCGCAAACAGAGGCGAACAGTCGAAGCTGATTCGTTGTGCGTCCTACTTCTCCGCGCAGGCGGTCCAGCGTGAGTGCTGTTTCCCGGTGCGCTCGCTGAACTATTTCCTCGCCTGACCGCTCGATGGACTCAGCAATCGCACCCAGCATGGCTGCACGATCTTTGCCGCTTAACTTCGCCAGAACTGGCGACGCCTGCACCGCCAGATGCGCAGCGCGGTCAACGTCGTCCTTGGTCGCCTTTACGAATTCGCCGGAAAGCGCTGTGCCGGTCGCGGGATCCAATGCCGTGAATTTTGGTCCGTCACCAGTAGCCTCTGCAAAACCGATTAATGACTTTCCGCCCAGGTCCATGCGCTCCTCACAGTTTCGGCCGATTCGCCAACGCTTCTCGCAGAATCCCCAGT
The DNA here is from genome assembly GCA_032252755.1 of Terriglobia bacterium. NCBI lineage: Bacteria > Pseudomonadati > Acidobacteriota > Terriglobia > Terriglobia bacterium. The sequence continues at coordinate 27,712 of JAVUPY010000007.1, read as the reverse complement.
GCCTTAACTCTTTCTTGACCGGTGATTGGAAGCCGCGGCGGTCTAACCCGTTCGCTTCCTCTCCCCACTTCCTGCTGAACAAGTTTGATGAGTTGCACGAACTTCGGAACTGTATCCATACGTAGCAACGGCAGAAACCATCGGTACAGTTCGTCGGCTCGTTTTCTGTCGTTCCTGATGCCGGCTTCGAACAGCGCTACCGATTCAACCGGAAAAGCATTTACCAAACCCGCCACCCATCCAGTTGCGCCAACCCCGATTCCTTCCAGGATTTCGTCGTCCACGCCCACGCAGACCGACAGGCGGTCGCCCAGCATGGCCCGAATTCCACTGACCCGTCGCGCATCCGCGCTCGACTCCTTCACGGCTTCCAGATTCTTGTGCTCCGCCGCAAGCTCGGCGATGTGCTCGGGAAGAAAGTCCGTCCCGTACGCGATGGGATTGTTGTAGAGCATAACCGGGAGCGCCGTCGCTTTCATCACGGTGGAGACGTGTACTTTCATTTCGCGCCAGTCACCTCGGTACACATACGGTGGCAACACCATCAATCCGTTGCACCCAACCTTTTCCGCCTCACCGGCAAATCCAGCAGCGCGATCGGTGCGCAGCGATGAAATGGCGGCGATGACTGGCGCCCTTCCCCCAACAGCCTTCACACAACTCCGCAGCACGCCTATCTTTTCTTCTGTGGAAAGTGTTGCGCCCTCACCCAGCGATCCTGGCGCTACGATTGCGGTGCATCCGCTCTCCAACATCCACTGGCAGTGTTGAGCGAGCGAATCGTGATCCACGCTCAAGTCTTCGCGCAAGGGCGTTGTGATTGCCGGCAAAACTCCCTTCCAGTTCATCCTTGTTCTCCTCTTATCCTTCCGGTGACATTGAATCTGCGCTCAGGGTCTCAACTCTCGCGGGGAAAACGGGGGGGCGAGTATGCACTGCGTTCCAGCCGAAAAGAAATTCCGCGCTCGCACCGCATGTCCTTCCCTGGCACGCGCCCATGCCGCAACGCGTCTGAAGTTTGGCCTCACGCCAGCTTTTCATTTCGCGAACACGCCCGAACGTAACATCCTCGCATCGGCACACAAACGTGTCCTCGCGGCACAACCCGCGCAACTCCGGTCGCAAAACGAAAGTGGTGCGAAGAAGTTTTTCGAATTTCTTCCCGCGCAACCGTTCACGCAGGAACCCCTTAGCCTCTGTTTCACGCCCGGCGGCGGCGAGTCCCGCAATCTGGCCTTCACAGATTGCGGCGTCCACTCCCCCGATTCCCGTCGGTTCACCGGCGCAATAAACACTTTCAACTGAAGTCTGCTGGCGCTCATCGGTCACCACAAAACCCTCTCGGACCTCACACCCCAGGAGTCGCGGCAATTCGAGATTCGGAACGAGTCCGAAACCATAGGCAAGGTAGTCGCAGGAGACGGTGAACTGGTCGCGTCGAGAACGAAATTTCACTTCGCTAAGTTGGCCATCTCCCCGCGCTTCAACTGGCCAGCAACTGGTTCGGAGCGCAACGCCCTCCAGTTCCCCTTTGAACGAAAATGCCTGCCGCAATTTTGCCGGGCTCGAGAAAAGTCGAGTCGCAAATCCGGCGAGCCTTGCCAGACTTGCCTGTTCGGCTATGAGAGCGATCTCGCCGCCGCACTTTCGAAGATAAGCTGCGGCAGCCAGCAACAACGGTCCGGTTCCCGCGACGGCGAGTCGTTTCCCACGGACGTTCAGCCCGGATTTGACGAGCGACTGCAAACCGCCGCATCCGCAAACGTTCGGCAGAGTCCAGCCCGGAAACGGCAGTAGCAGTTCTCGCGCTCCCGTGGCAAGCACCAGGCGTGAGTAACGAATTGCGTGAAGACCCTTATAGTCCTCGCCCATTAACACGCCGCGTTCCGGACACTCTACGATCTGAACTCCTGCAAGAACATTTACTCCCGATTGCAGAACTCTTTCTTCCCAAGTCTTGAAATCGCCATTGGCAGTCGTAATTCCCGCGCGCCAGATCTGCCCGCCGAGTCTTGGGTTGTCGTCGATCAGCATGGTCTTGGCGCCGCTCTCAGCCGCGCGAGCAGCGGCCGCGAGCCCCGCCGGCCCCCCGCCGATAACCACCACATCCCAACGAGTCTCGCTCATCACTTCGTCCTGATATCCATTCCGGGTTCGCAGAGGGTCATGCAGCTTCGAACATGCGGAACGCCGTTGACCGTGACCCTGCATTCGAAGCAAACTCCCATGCCGCAAACCGCACCTCGTGGCTCGCCCGAAACCGAGTGTCGCAACGTCACCGTTCCGGAATCGAGTATCGCGGAGGCGACACTGGCTCCGGCAGGGACGCGCACCGGCGTTCCGTCAACTTTAATCTCGATTAGTTCAGGCATGGGACTGCACCAAGGTTGCTCGTGATGGAAGGTAGGGTGTAAAGGGTATCGCTGACTCCCGTCGCAAGACCTGGTCTGCGAGAAGCTTGCCTGTGGCGAGCGACGTAGTAATTCCGAGCCCCTCATGCCCTGTCGCCAGGTAGACGCCTGGAATCTCGGATGAACCAATGAGCGGCAGCTTATCTGGTGTAGCCGCCCGGAACCCCGTCCACGTACGAATCGCCTTCAGCTTTCCCAAGCCAGGCATGTACTCTACCGCTCGCGACAGCATGGCCCGAACAATCTGCCGATCCACGTCGGCGTCCTGCGTTCCATCCTGGCGCGAGGAACCGATCAGCAGCTGGTCCGTTCGACGAGGCTGAACGTTAAATGCCACGGAATCGGAACCCACCGAATGAGCACTCTTCAGGTATCCGAGTTCGACGAGTTGGTGATGCAAAAATCCAGGGTACCGGTCTGTTATTACCAGGTGTCCCTTGCGAGGTGCCACAGCGAGGCCGGGAGTAAGTTCGGGGGCGACGGAGCCGGTCGCGTTCACAACCGTTCCGGCCAGGATTTCAGAGCCGTCCTGAAGGATCACACGGCCTCTCTCCAGCCGCGCTACCGCTTTTCCAACCCACAAATCGCATCCGGCATTTCGAAGAAGAAAAGCCGCAGCCGTGGGAGGGTACAGCACGGCATCTCCCGGAACAAGCAGTCCGCCCGCAAGACCCGCCCGAAGGTTCGGTTCTGCTGCAGCAAGACTCTTCGCGTCCAGGACCTCGGTAGCGACGCCCCGGGCCGCGTAGTATTCGCGCTTCCGGTAGACCTCTCCCATCTCCTCTTCGTCGGCGGCGACCCAGATTGTCCCCGTCTTCTGGTACTCGACTTCTGCTGGAAGCTGCGGGATCAACTCGTGCCATAGCTGTTGTGAATACCGGGTCAGCGCAAATTGCGCTTCGGAGTCATCCATCACCACGATGTGCCCCATCCCGGCGGCCGTTGCGCCCGATCCAACCATATCGCGCTCAATTACGACGACCTTCATACCCGCAGATGCGAACTCCGCCGCACAGGCCGCACCCACGATCCCGGCGCCCGCTATCGCAATATCGAATGTCGATTTCGCGGTCATCTCGTGCGTTTCTACTCAGCGTACCGCGCTGCGAATTCCCCAACCCAGTGGGTCAGTGGGATCGAGAATCAGGTCCGCTTCAGCGTTGATCCAAGCGGAACCCTTGATGCTTGGATACACCACACCATCCCGCACTCGAACGCTGCCTTCAAAGACGGTGCTCACCACGCTCTCCTGTCTCCAGACCTGCCCCGGCTTCAGTTTTCCGTCGGCATATAGGCAAGCCAGTTTGGCGCTGGTTCCTGTCCCGCATGGAGAGCGGTCATACGCCCTTCCAGGACAGAGCACAAAGTTCCGCTTGTCATTTTCGGGATTCAGCGCGGGACCGATCAGCTCGATGTGATCGATCTCCTGGTTGTCTCGTCCGGTAATGCCCTGCTGCTGAAGAGCCTTTCGGACCGCCCATGAATACTCGGTCAGAGCATCAAGATTGGATATCGAAATCTCAAGCGGATGTCCTTCAATCAGGAAGAACCAATTTCCACCCCAGGCAATGTCGCCCACCACGCACCCATGTCCCGGCACCTGGACCTCGACTCCCTGCGCGTGGCGATAGCTGGGAACATTGTGAACCGTAACCTCTCCATCGCTGTGCAGCTCCGCCGTAACCTCTCCGACGGGAGTTTCAATTCGATGGACACCGGGACGGATTCGCCCCTTGTACGACAGCGTCGTAATCAGGCCAATGGTCCCATGCCCACACATCCCAAGGTAACCAACATTGTTAAAGAAGATGACTGCAGCGGCGGCTGCAGGATTAACCGGCTCGCACAAAAGGGCGCCAACCACTGCATCCGATCCCCGCGGCTCATTCACTATCGCGGATCGGAAGTGGTCATACTTCTCGCGAAAAACTCGCAGCCTCTCCTCCATGGTCCCAGGGCCAAGACCCGGCATACCCGAGACCACCACGCGGGTTGGCTCCCCAGCGGTGTGCGAGTCGATCACGTGAATACGATGCATGCGGTTTTCCAAGTCTTGCCCAACCTCTCTCTTGTCAAATAAGAATACGGTATACAAGTTTCGCGAATAATTCATGGATATTTCGACAGGCGGGATCGAACGAGAGCCGCGCCCCAGCCATGGTGAACACCGCTGCGGTCTGCACTAGCTGGTTGGCAGGAGTTGCTCCGTGGAGTTTCATACTTAAGGGTTGAGAACAGATGCTAAAAACCGTAAGTGATGGCACCATGGGTAAAGCAGCTACCTGCATTGTTCGGGAGGAGTCGATGTCAGCCGAGCCTGTCGAAATCAACCGGCTCTTCGATGTTGAGACATACATAAGATCGGCGATGGCGCCCACGGCCCTGCTTCTCGATCCTCGTGCGCCGCGACGGCCATGGTTTTGTGCTCTCTGCGTTGATTGTCGCGACATCCAGTGGCAGTACCCATCCCGTGGTCTACCGTTATCGATTGTTTCTGTCATGCGCAATACTTTCGGCACGCCGGTGACCGAACGGACACTGGTCATGATTCACAAGGGGCGCTTCGTCAAAGCAGTACATCTAAGCCAGTCCGACACCACGCAGGAGAAACGATTCCGACTCGCCCAGATGGTGCGGAAAGCTTTTGCCGTGAGTACACGTCAAGCAGTATCGAGACCATTTCCTGCCGACGATTCACCCGAAGTAGATGATCCGTACTCCGTGCTCAGCGCATCACCGCAGGACAGTGACAACGAAATCAAACGCAAATACAAGAGACTGGTTGCGGACTACCATCCTGACCGAGTCGCCACCCTGGGGATCGAGTTACGAGAACTCGCAGAAAGAAAAACTAAAGACATCAACAGAGCTTACGCCGCCATCCGGCGACTCCGAAAACTATCGGGAGACGCAACGGCGGCGGAATAAGCCACAATCAGCGCGATTCTCGGGCTAGAACCATGGAATAGATCAGGTATGAAGTGACTGGCGAGTAGGAACTGCTGCCGGGAAAGAAGTCTGTAATTCTGATGGTGGCCAGGGACGGAATCGAACCAAACAACACGTCGCTAAGAATTCCCTTTCGAACCGCGCTGCGACGCTGAGACAAAGTCGCGGCCTCTGCCGTGACCAGTTAAATCTCAACCAGTATTTGCGATGACTAGCAGGACGCGTACGGCACAGAGGAGTACTGAGCACCCCTCGCTCAGGCTGCCCGCGACACTCACGACTCTTCAATCTACTACGAACAACGTTGCGCCCTCGCTGGTATGAGAACGGTGCGGTGGATCTCCGTCCCCGACCTGGTAGCTCTGGTTCGGGCTCAAGCTGAACTTCCTTCCGTCCTTCAATTCCACTTCAAGTGAACCGGAGAGACAGAACAGTACGTGCCCCTTGGAGCACCAATGATCTGCGCGGTAACCGGGAGAGTATTCCAGGATGCGGATTCGAATATCTCCAAGATTTTGCGTGCGCCAGAGAGCGAAACCGCTTTCCCCCGCGTGCCGCGTCGGTTCGAGTTCGGACCAGTTGGTCACGAACATCTCTGTTGAAGGCATTTTCATGATGAGATAGTACACTGGCGAAAACCTACCTGTGATCGCTACCGATGAATAGGGCGAAAATCGATGATTCGGTTCGCTGTCTCCGAACAGGAGATCCACTCACCACTCCAGTCATCATTAGCATTGATGTAATTGAATTTCGAGTGGGCAGACGAGTGGCAGACTCTCAAAGTCGACTCTGAACACAGTCAACTACTTAGGGGCAGTTGGATTTCGGCTGCCTGCTTGCAATGGCCTCAGTAACACTTCCACGGAAACGCGCTGGAAGTGTCAACGGGAGGAATGGATGAGACGCATTTCAGCAATGGTTCTTGTCTCCTGCCTGATACTGGTGGCACTTGCAACAGTTTCACCTGCACAGACCAGTAAGGGCACGATCGCCGGAACCATCACAGACTCAAGCGGGGCTGTTGTCATTGGTGCGACAGTCACGGCGAAGAATACAAATGGTGGTGATGTACGCACCACAACTACCGGAAGCAACGGTGAATTCAGGATAGAAGCCGTTATTCCGAGTGTTTACGAAGTCACAGTTACGCAACAGGGATTCTCCCCGGCGAAGATCCCATCGCTTGATGTACGCGCCTCGGTTGTCACATCGCTGAACGCACAGCTCAAACCGGGAACTGCTGTTGACACGATCGAGGTCGAGGCCAGCCAGGGCCTCCTGCAGACCGAAACTGCGGAAATCAGTCAGATCGTGCCGGAAGCGGCTGTTACAGAGCTGCCGATCTTTTCGCAAAATCCAGTGGAGCTGTCGCTGACAAAGCCAGGCATTGTGAGCATAAGCCAGCGAGATGCCTTCACCAACGGTTTCGGATATTCCGTCGATGGTCTTCGGCCAAGAGCGAACAACTTCCTGATCGATGGGTTCGACAACAACGACAACGGAATCTCCGGACAGGCAATTCAGAACCAGAATCCCGAGGCGGTCAAGCAAGTGGTGGTTCTGACCAACTCCTATCCGGCCGAGTTCGGCCGCGGCGGCGGCTCTGTCACAAAGTCAGTCCCCACAGGCCATCGATCACCATCGGGCGACCGGCACCATTGTTCAGCTGGCCAAGAAAATTGTGCGTCCCGAGATCGAAAGCATTGATGGTTCCGTCGCCGAAATTCCCGATCAACATAGCATTGCTGAACGGTCCGAAGTTGTCAGGCGATACAGCGATGCCCCACGGCGAATTCGGTGTCCCCTGGCTTGCGAAGCGAACAACCAAGGTTCCGTCAGTATCAAATACATCGACAAATCCATGACCGTCACCTGCAACATCACCTTTCTTTGAGGCATCCTGCATCGCAAACGTGATTACCAGACGATTGTTCCCAACGTTTGCGATCCCAAACGGAGCGTAGCCTGCCGGGAGGTCAGGATCACTAAAGTTTCCGGTCAAATGGACCAGATTGAAATTCCGGTCGAAGACGTCAACTCGATTCTGACTAAAGTTCGTAGCATAGAGAAAGTTGCCGGTTGCAGTCGTACCCGTGGCGAGGCCTTTGTAAACTGCCCCGGTCGCTGAATTGTTCACAACGATCTTTGCGTTCACTCCGCCGGTCCAACCAGTGATCGTGCCGTCTTCGGAAACGAATAGAAATTGACTTGGAATCCCGTCGATCATCCAACCGGTCGTCGTGTTTGCAACGGTGCCTGTGACGACCGCTGGCCCATTGGTGTTCGGCCCGGCTAGAATGGTTACCTTATGCCGTTCGGTCGCGCCAGATCCGTCATAGATTGTGGAAGTACCGGTCCCGTTGTTTGCGATCCAGAATGGTCCGCCTGGAACGAAGGAGATTCCCCACGGATTCACCAGCGCCGGGTCTGTGTGTTGCGCGACCCCATTCACATCAGACACTAAATTCGTCTGGTTGTAAGAATTGTTCGTTTGAGCGACACTCTCGAATGCCAGCATCGCCAGAACAAGAAGAAAAAGCAATTTGCGACTTCGGAACATCCGAGTCCTCCAGTTCAAAGCACAAGTACGATCCAAACGTGATCGCCTTCCTGAAACATAGGAGGACCAGAAGGACTTGGTGTCACGACGCTGTCTTATGGAGGTAAAAGTTAGGTCGGTCGCTCACCAGACAAACAATCTTGCCTCCAGCCGACACGCCAACGCGTCTAATCGTGCATGCGATCTGAAACAGAAGAACTCGCCACCGCTCAAAATGAATTTCAGCAGTCCAGACTTACGGCAGCGGCACTAGCCTGGTCGTCTTTGTTTCTTGCAGCAATGGAGGCACTGTGTGTTTTCGCCGTGGCAATCAGTGGAGTTCGAGTAGTACTTGGTCTTGGCTCACTGCTGGCGACAGGTGCGGTCGGGCCGGCACATGGACTCCATCGCAACGCGGTTCGCATACCTGTGTTGACGCTGGCTGGGATACTGTCCGCCCTGAATCTGTTTTTGCTCTGGAACGAAGACAGGATCCGAAAAAATCCAGCGGCACATTGGAGATTACAACCCCTCACATCTCGTCAAAAGAATTCGCGAAGAATCCAGTTGTGGCTTTCTATAACTACCTTGACGCTCATAGTGGCGGAAATGATCACTCATCCGTGGTTCCATCGCGAGTTGTGATTGTGATCCGAATTAGTGCTCGTGGCCTTCTTCATCCATTAGCTGCTGTAATCTTTCGTGCAACCTTTCTGTATACCCGATGGGAATCTTAAAAGTTCGATCATCGGCTACCAATATCAGGATGTTCTTCGTCGAGTCGAGAACGGCAGAGCAATAGTTGCACTGGGCGAGGTGTTTTTCGATCGCGCTCTTCAACTCAGGCGGTACAGTTCCATCGATGTAATTGCTAATCTGGTCCCAGACTTCCCTGCACTTGATTGTCATCGAACACCCCCCTTCCGCGCGAACCAAGCCAGCAACCCGCGACGATTCGTTCCGAGCCGAGGTGCAAGCATTTTCTGCAGCCTTAGCCGGGCCCGGAAGAGTCGTATTTTCACAACTCCTTCAGTTTTTCCCAGGGCCTTTGCGGTTTCCGCGATACTAAGCTCCCGGATGTCGCGCAACAATAGTATTTCGCGATCTCGCAGCGATAGTTGTGCGATCGCCTCCTGAATCAGGTTCCGCAGTTCCTGTTGCTCCAGTGCTTCAGAAGGCACAAAACGCCAGTCCGCCAGCACCGCAGGAGTGTAATCTCCATCGTCCTCCTCCATGCTTTCGCTCAAGGACTCGAACCTCGAACTCCGCACTCGTCGCAATCGGGCGCGAGCTTCGTTCAGCGTGATCGCAAGCAACCATGTATTGAACCGGGATTCGCCACGAAAATTCCTTAGTCCGACGAACGCTTTGAGAACTGCTTCCTGCGCGACGTCCTCGGCGTCTGCCTCGTTTTGCAGGATTGAATATGCGGCGACATATACGCCCCGTTCGTAAGGCTTTATCAAATCGTGAAAGAGGTCGCGCTCGCCCGAGAGGATACGGGCGATCATACCCGACTCTCGAGTAGTGGCTTCCTCGGAATTCGTCGACTTTGCGCTGGAATCCTGCACGTATTCTCTTCGGTCTTTTATCGACGCTGCAAAGGGCCGAAAAGTTACACATCTTCTTGATCTGCTGGTCGTGGATTAACTCACAGCTGCCCCGTAACTTTTCCGCATAAAGACACTCTCATCGCTGTTGCCGCAGATACGAACTGGCAGCCGACCACGAGGACGGTCGCAATTAAACTTCGAAAGGTACACCGGAAATGAGCAACAACGATCTCAGGTCTCTCGCATTAGCTGCTGCCATGGCAGGACTGCTGGCTGGTTCTGGCTCCGCATTCGCCAAAACACTCACTACCAACACAAATGGCAATGGAGTCAACACCGCCGCACTCTTTGGCGACAAGAATGACAAGGACAAAGACCAAGAAAAGCACGTCTTCTAATCACCGGGACCGGTGTTCCACCGGTCCCATTCGCAAACAGGACTATCATGCCTGCAAATCGATTCAACGGATTCACTAACTACGGAGTCGGAATCGGCCTCCGAGTCCCGCATTATCGTCACATCCTTGAGACCCGGCCCGCTGCTGATTGGTTCGAGATTATTTCTGAAAACTACATGATCGACGGTGGACGGCCGCTTGCAATACTCGATTCGATCCTCGAGCACTACAAGGTTGTCCAGCACGGAGTCTCCCTGTATCTCGGATCCACGGACGGATTGAACCAAGATCATCTCCGCCGATTGAAAGCGCTGATCAAACGAACAGGGACACCTTGGGTCTCGGATCACCTCTGCTGGGGTAGCGTCGACGGTCGCTATTCGCACGACCTGCTTCCACTCCCCTACACCTGGGAAGCAGTCGAAATATGCGTCGCGAATATTAAGTGTGCACAGGACTTTCTCGAGGTACCGCTGATCGTAGAAAACGTCAGCAGCTACGCCGAATTTTCGGACTCCGTGATGACAGAGTGGGAATTTCTTTCCGAGATCGTTGAACGCGCCGACTGCGGAATACTTATCGACGTAAATAATGTCTACGTGAGTTCCAGGAATCACGAGTTCGATCCCTCCCTCTATGTCGACTCGGTCCCAACAGAACGAGTTGCGCAGATTCATATTGCGGGTCATTCAAACTATGACAATTACATTCTGGACACTCACGATCATCCCGTAGTGAATGATGTCTGGAGGCTTTACAGCCGAGTCATCGATCGAGTCGGCCCTACCGCCACACTTCTGGAGTGGGACGATCGCATTCCGAGTTTTGATGAAGTGATGACCGAGGCATTGAAGTCTCGCTCGTTTCTTGAACAGGCAACGTGTTGTGAGGCGGCCTCGTGAGCAGACTTGCAGAAATGCAACGGCTCTTCGCCACGTCGATAATGCGACCGGTGACCGCGTTGGGAGATGTGCGCCGGACAGGCCAGGCAAGAGCAATGAAGCTGCTCCGCGCCACTCCCCGGCTCGGCGCCCAGGAACGCCTTGGTATCTACACCCGCTCGTACTGGAGTCGAGTTCTTGATTCTCTTGGCGAGGACTTCCCCGGACTACGAGCAGTACTCGGCGCTAAACGGTTCGATTTGATCAGAAAACAGTACTTGGAGGATTGTCCATCTCGAACGTTCACCCTCCGCAACCTTGGGGAGCAACTTCCGCACTGGATCGAGAGGCACGGATGGCTGGTCGGTCCTCGCCTTCCACTCGCACTGGAAATGGCACGACTTGAATGGGCTCACATCGAAGCGTTCGATGGCGCGGAATTCCGACCTTTGGCCACAGAACAATTTTCGGAACTCACAGCGAATTCCAGATTGGCTCTGCAGCCTCATATCAGACTTCTGAAACTTTGCTATTCGGTCGACGAAACCCTGCTGAACGTACGTGACCAGCTTAGTGCTAAGGGGTCCATAAGGAAACTGCGCAAAGCGCCACGCAACCTGCAGTTTCCAGTTGGACTAGTGGTCCATAGACTAGATTTTCAGGTCCATTACAAGCGTATCGATTTGAACACTTTCGCGTTGCTCGATCACATTTCCAAAGGGCTTCCTCTTGGAAACGTGCTTGAAGCCGCATTTCGAGATTCGACCGTCAGCGAAAGCTGCTGGGAAGAACACCTCCGCAACAACTTCGAACTCTTTGCGGCCCTGGGTTGGATCGGACGAACGAATTAAAGGAGCAGACAGTGAGTCACCAGTTATCAAAACACGCTAGAAACTTGTACGCGAGATTCCTACAAACTGCCGATCGTGGACAGGATTTATTGTTATTGGCGGTGCGAGTTTATTGGGGGTGGCAGTTCGCCCAAACTGGGTGGGGCAAGTTCGAAAACATTCACCAAGTCGCAGAATTCTTTGCTTCTCTGGGTATTCCTTCGCCCGCGGCAAACGCGTGGTTTGTCGCTGTCCTCGAACTCGTCGGCGGTGTGCTTATCTTTGTAGGTCTCGCCTCGCGCCCGACCGCATTCCTTTTGACCGCAAACATGTCTGTCGCATTCTACGCTGCCGATCGTGAAGCCTTGATGTCAATCATCTCTGACCCCGAAAAGTTCTATGGCGCAGCTCCCTACACGTTCCTATTCGCTTCCCTGCTTGTGTTGTTTTTTGGTCCAGGCAAATTTGCTCTAGACGTGTTATTCCGACGGAAAGGCACCAAAGAGAATCGACAAGAGAAAACGTTTGCCAGGGCTGCCCGAGTGTAGGTTCCGGTCCTCAGACACTGTCTGGCCGGCGATGTAACTTCTTACAGTGCGCTCCATCTACTGGGCATGCGTGTTGCCATTTCTGTTCTTGTCCCGCTGTCGATGCTCTTGCTTAGCGTAGCTGGCTTTTCCCAACAAAAGAGACCCACTCCAGTCGTTGTGGAGCTTTTCACCTCAGAAGGATGCTCGAGTTGCCCGCCTGCGGACCACCTCCTTGAGCAATTCCGACGCGCAAAGCAAGAAGAGTTCCAATTGATTCTCCTGGGGGAACACGTGGACTACTGGGACGGCCTTGGATGGAAGGACCGTTTCTCGTCCCGTGTATTCACCGATCGCCAATCCGCTTACTCGCATCGGTTCAAGCTTGGAAGTGCATATACACCCCAGATGGTAGTTGATGGGCGACTTGAGATAGTAGGAAACGATGCGCCTGCCATCAGCAAGGCGATTCACACAGAGAGTACACGCGCAAAACCGATTGAACTACAACTTGTATGGTCCACGCCGACTTTACTTGATGTCACTATTCGGGGTGTGACTCGTGCTGAATCTACATTAATGTTGGCGATCACGGAGGACAACGTGACAACGAATGTCCGTGCCGGGGAGAATGGTGGGCGGATATTGCGCCACACCGCAGTCGTGAGGAAATTAGAGAAATTGGGAACTATTTCTGCCGGCTCCTATCATTCCGCTGTTCCGACCGAGCTTGATGCTTCCTGGAAGAAGAACAACATTATGGTTGTGGTTTGGGTGGAAGATCGTAGTGGAATCACAGGTGCAGCTTCGATCGACACTGCCCATTAGCGCTCACTTAAACGGAATTACTTCTGATAGCTCATCCATATCAGCCAACGTAAAGTCGGGGGTGAGGTCGAGTCGCTCGGGAGGCATTTTCGCCCGATTGACCCAGGCGGTCGGATATCCGAACCACTTAGCCCCGACCGCGTCCCAACCAGCAAATGCTGCGAACAGTACCTCATTCCTCGCCAGGCCGAAATGGTCGAGCCCCATCTGATATGCCCGTGGACTTGGTTTGAACGATTTCACCCTATCTGTTGTTAGGAGATCTTCGAAGTATTCGGAAAGACCTGCCCTGCGGAGATTCGTGCGCATCATTTCGGCTGTGAAATTAGATAGAAACGCCATTCTGATTCTCCGGTGCCGAACCTTTTCCAATACTGCCGGTACTTCAGGCCATATCGGAAGCTCGAGATAGGCACTCATCAAGTACTCTCTCTCGTTCGAATCAAGTTCAACTCCCATTGACTCTGTTACCTGGGTCAAGGCGTCATCAGTTACATGCCAGAAATCCTTGTACTGTGCTCCAGACGTTCGAAGCCAAGTGTATTCAAATTGACGGGAGCGCCACTGCACTGTCAGTTGAGGTCCCCGGCCAGGGAATACTTCTTCAACCCGCTTTGCAATGGGGCGCGGATCGAAGATCACAAATGCATCGAATGCAATTGCCCGCACCTTTCGAGAAGAAGGCGAGTATGGGGGTCTAAAATTGCTGGCTCCCATTGCTGAACCAACTGACGTTGCGCCAACCATCGCTATGAATCTGCGTCTGTCCATAGTACTTTTCTGTTTTGAGGCGACCAGTAATCGCAATCACTACGCGAGGAGATCCGACTCCGGAATCGGGCAGATCTCTTCGCGCATTACCTCCTGCTAGTCGGCAGCATTAACATTCGCTTGCGGAACATCGGCCTGATCAAACAACCTCACAGCCAAGGAGCCATGAGTGACTGCTGCGCCTGCTCTCAAAGCGGCCGCCAAGAAACTAGCCTCAGCCACTTCTTCGCGCGACGCTCCTGCAACTTTTGCAGCTCGCGTATGTACCTCGAGGCAGTAGGGGCATTGAGTAGTGCACGCGACCGCAATCGCGATCAGCTCACGATATTTTCTAGGAATCTTCCCATCATCTTGCCCAACCGTCTGATCGAACGAAACAAACGCTGCAAATTCAACAGGCGCCAGTTTTTTCAGGCTTCCCAAATGCTTCAGGTCTTCCGAGTCGTGATAATGCAAGTTTCCTCCTTCATGTAGCTCGATAAGGAGACTACAGATACCAACACAGTTCGCTGTCACAAACTTGTCTTGTTCCTGCCAACAATTTGTCTAGTGCCCAAGGATTTTATGAAGGTGAATCTATGACAACTTGTTGACATGACTTTAACTTCCGATCCCTGTTTTGCACGTCAAAGTGTCAGATACGCTGCGCAAGTGCAGCGAGCAATCAATGGAGATCAGATGTCGGTATTGATTGGAATTACCACGCTGATGGACTACACGCAATGGGAGCGTCTGGAATGGCACGCATGGCTTACGAATAACGGAGAACATGCACTGCGCTTCGACCTTGGATTGCACAGAGGTGGGAGATTTCACTGCATCGGAGACTTAATTCACCACATATTTTCATCCGAGCTGAGATATTCAGACAGACTCCTAGGGCGTTCGCCGCGCGACACTTCATCTTTCTCGTCACTCGATGTTGAAGCACTCTTTCAGTTTGGGCAGCTGAGTCGATCAACTTTCGAAGAATTCGTGTTCACTTTGCCCAGCCGTGAATGGGACGTTCCTCGCCCACTGTCAATCATGAATGCCACCGTTCAGATTACTTCGCGGAAGCTCGCCGTCCATGTCTTGCTTCACGAGATAAGACACTGGGCACAGGTCTCCACTCATATCCGGTTGAACGGGCTCGGGAGTGAGTTCCATGATTTCCTGCTGAGCCCTGTAATGGGCTCTGTCAACGGAAGTCGCGAGCTTTTGAGACAACTAAAAGACAGCGCTTCTCAGTCGTCCTCGGATGGCACCGAATCCGGACCACACGCAACGAATAGTTCTCTTGGGGAGGGTGACACTTGCTGATTCCACTACATGGCGTCTTTGAAGCTCATCTGAACGTATCAAAGCTTCACCGGGCATTGGCCTTTTACAATGGCGTTCTGGGGCTGCCTTTAGCGGCAAGTTTTCCCGAAAGGCGGGTAAGCTTCGTGTGGGTCGGTGATCCGGGCCAGTCGATGCTCGGGCTGTGGGAAGTTGGAACTTCGCCCCAGAAATCGCTCTCTCACGTTGCACTCAGAATCTCACGCAGCGACTTGCCGAAGGCTCTCGTCGAGTTACATGAAGCCGGCGTCCAGGCCCTGGATTTCGAAGGCAAACCGGCAGATGCACCTGTCGTACTGGCTTGGATGCCGGCAGCCGCAATATACTTCCGAGATCCAGATGACAATCTCTTGGAATTGATAGCAATGCTTCCCGATCCGCCCCGGCCTACTCTTGGAGTTGTATCGTGGCGGGATTGGATTCATCGCTCCCCTGAGAGTGAATTGGTAAATCAGCCCATTCTTCCAATCCCTGCGAACGGGTCGTTACTTCAGAAGATGCTATATGGCAGAGAACAATAGTTTTCGACTTTCATCCTCAGCTCCGATCGAGGAATTCCCTGGTGACCTCCTATCGTATTTGTCCTCGGTCGATGAAGCGGAGTGCCATGTTACAAAAGTCCTTAGTGAGCTGAATAGTCACCAATCACACTGGCGGCCATTGGGGAGAAATGGGTGGAGCGTTTGCGAATGCGTCAATCACATTGCGCTAACCAATGAGAAATATCTTGAGGCTTTGGAGTTGGCGTCGAAGAAAGCGCAATTCGGACATACACCATTGGAGCCCGGAGGATTCATCTCCAGGTATTTCCTCAAAAAAACAGAGCCGCCTGTTTCATTGCGAATCAAGGCGCCAGCGAGTATCCGACCCAAAAGCCAATTAGATAAACAGGAAGTCCTAGAACACTATCAGAGCTCTAACAGGACACTCAGAAGTTTCATTCGGCGGACAGCTGACCTCGACCTCTGTGGGGTTAGGTTTAAAAACCCACTAGTTCCCGGCTTCAATTTCACGGTGGCGACCGGACTTCTTATCATCAATGCTCATACAAGACGTCATCTCTGGCAGGTCGACCAGTTGTTAAGTAGCCCTGGTTTTCCTAATAAGTGATGAACGTGAGTACTTCTAAACCGATTCGAGAAATCAGACTTGTCGAGGCACCCCCGTCGTTTGACCGAACACTGGTCATCGACTTGATGCGACTGGCCGACGACTCTGAAAGCGAAATACTAGGATACCTGCCGACGGGACGACTGTTCTTACTTTACTTTGGAGATTCTGACCAACTCCCGATCGGTCAGCTTCTGCTGTGGGAACATGGAGAAGGTGTGGTCGAAATCAAGAGTCTCTCGATTTCGCCGGCAATCCAACGCATCGGGATGGGAACTTATTTCGTTGAAAGAGTGATAGCACTTCTTAAACGAAATGGGGCGAGGCAAATTCATGTATCCACAAGCACTGCAGATCACGATGTAATCAGGTTCTACCAGAGGAATGGATTTCGCTTACTGCGAGTGGAACGGGACGTCTTTACAGTCGAGAAGGGATACCCCAAATCCCTGATCTGCGATGGTATCCCGGTTCGTGACAGGATTTGGATGGATCTACAACTCTGAAGACGTCAGAACCGCGACATAGATTAACTAAGGGAGCTGCAATGATGCAGCAGCTCCCTTTCCGGCTATCGAGCAGCAATTCCGTTAAATCCAGCAGTGGCAGTCAGCCCCTCCAGTTCTCCCAACTCGTTTAGTGTCCCGTCTTGGTTAATCTGGAATACACCGACAGTCCCCGATCCGGAATTCAGGGAGTAGAGAAAGCGCCCGTCTGAGCTCACAGCAACATCCAGATCTACAGCGCCCTGCGACAGATTAGCGAGAACTGTTCCGGGCAGCGGATCGAGTGTCCCATTCAATCCGATGCGGAATCCCGAGATGGTTGATGTCGCTGAGTTTGCCGTATACAGGAACTTTCCATTTGGAGTCACGACTTGCCAGCAAGTGGCAGCACCTGCCGTCGGGATGCTTACGCTGATGGGCACAAGTGTCCCGTTTGGAGCCAGGGCGTATGACGAAACTGCGGAAGTGTTGCCCGGCGTTCCCGGCCCGGTCTCAGAAGTTATTGCCAAGCCGTTCGGCGCAAATACAACTGCAAACAGCCCTGGGCCGGCGCTTGGAGTCCTTACTGCAGGACCAAGCGTTCCATTTGGATTGATTGGGAATGCATCCAATTGGTTTGTAGCTTTCTCTGTTACAAGAAGGAAGCGTCTGTCCGGGGAGATTGCGAGCGACCCTGCACGGGGATTATTTGAACTCAGGAACGATTTGGCACCGTCAATTTGACGAAGCTTCCCATTAGGCTGGAGAGCGAAGACAGTCACGTTGCTGCCTCCTCCGGCATTCAGTACGAAAACAAGATTTCCACGTTGCGCAACCGCAGTGGGATTGCTACCGCCAGAGGGAACTACGTCGAGGCGTGCCAGTTCAGGTCCTTGCACACGAAAAACTGTAAGTTCTCCAGACCCCGCATTGACCGCGAACAACAGTTCACGATCTTCGCTGAGAGTCAATGACCCCTGCGACTCCAATGGATCCGTTACTCCCCCGCTGCCTCTTCCGCCGGTCGCAAAAGCACGGAATTTGTGCAACTGGCCATCGGTGCCAGGGGTGAACGAGATGACTTCATTTTTTACAGCAGAATTTGTCATCACGAATAGGGCGAAGCGGTCGTTCCTGCTCGCTGAAGATTGAGCTTCACCAAAACTTGAAAAAGCCATGCTCAGCATCAATGTGACACCGAACACAACCCGGGCTGTCCTGATCATTTCTTGCCTTTCATACCACAGAAGTCCGACGATTTGACCTGTCGGTTACATGGTTCGATTGGCAGGAGCTATAGATGTTTCGGGTAGGGATGTAAACAGATTGTCACCGGGTCTTAATCTGAATGGATATTCCGAAGATCAGTTGTCAGAGACCGATGCGGTGAACTAAATCTTGAAATCGAGGGTCACTGCGCAGTGGATCAAAACCTGGCCGCATAAGAACACCGGGATTGAATTTCTCGCTGTAGCTCTTTTCCAACCATGCCATTGCCTGGTCGTTGTCTCCAAGAGATGCGTAAACGATTGCAATCTCAGAACCATAAGAATGCATCTCACTCGACCGGGTCTTTAGGTCTTCAAGTAAGCGGAAAGCATCCTTTTTGTCTCCGGCGGCCGCGTAACTGCGTGCAAGGTTTGCGACGCAAGTCGGGCTACCGCCGGATAACCGTACAGCCGTCTTCAACTCTGCAATCGCTTCGTTGTACATATGCTTGTCAAAGTAAGCTTGTCCTAGGTGATTGTGAGCGAGACCAAAGTTCGGATCCAGTTCAATAGTCTTCTTGCTTTGCGCGATTGACTCGTCGTAGGAATGAGCGATCTCCAGCAGCTCAGCAAGATCGGCGTTGATGACAAGCGAAAGGGGATCCAGGCTTTGAGCTTTTCTCATTTCCGCAATCGCTTCCGTGTAGCGCCCGAGGATTGCAAGATGCCAAGCATACCAATGGTGGGCAGTGGCATACCCTGGATTCAGTTCAATGGCACGCTTAAATTCGTCTTCAGCAACGCGGAAGTTCCATTCGAAGCTCCGCAAGCAAAACGCCAGAGATGTGTGTGCTTCCGCAAGTGAATTGTCCAGCTCTAATGCCTTGAGCGCAGCTTCCTTCGCTTTGGGCAGTGCCTCTTTTGGGGACATCACACCATATTGCCAATCTCCCAAGAGTGCATAAGTATCCGCCAGCCCTGTATATGCTTGTGCATAAGCGGGGTCTTCTTCTATCGCTTGATTGAAGTAGCTCAGCGCCACTTTCAAGGTGTCGGGGGTCCGCTTGTTCCAGAAGTATCTCCCCTTCAGATACGAGACATACGCATCGGGGTTAACCGGTTTCGCGTGTTCCAGTGCGACTTGATCCTGGTGACTGAGCTTGATTCTCACCTGGTCAGCGATTGCAACGGCAACCTTGCTCTGGAGTTCAAGTGTCTCGCTCAGATTGCCGTCATAACTTTGTGCCCAAAGATGTTTGTCTGAAGACGCTTCAATCAGCTGTGCCGTGATCCGAACCTGAGTACCCGAACGAATTACTGTGCCTTCAACGATCGCATCGACGTTTAACTCTCTGCCGATTTCAGGCAATGGCTTATGTGCGCGCTTGTATCCCATCACAGAAGTTCGGGATATCACCCGCAGGTCGTGCAACTGTCCAAGATCAGAGATCAGTTGATCTGTCACGCCGTCGGCGAAGTAATCCTGGTTCGCATCAGTCGAAAGGCTTTCAAATGGAAGGACAGCCAGCGAACGAATGGTAGGGGTAGAGGCCATCCGTGAACGTAGCCAGAGTGTCGCCGCCAAACAGACAACTACGACCAAACCTACTGCCAGGGCCTTCACGGAGACATTGATCCGATCCGTCGCAGCAGTAGTCTCAGTTGAGACGTGTGTCTCGGAGCCGATACTATTCTCGTCCGCAGCGGAGTTTAACGGCGGAACCGAAAAATTTGACTCGACAGGCCTGACCTCCGCCAGGAATCGGTATCCCTTCCGCGCAACCGTCTCCACAAACCTGGGGCTATCTGCCGAATCACCTAACGCATCGCGCAATTTCCGAACGGCCTTATTTAGACCGTGATCGAAATCTACGAATGTATCCGCGGGCCACAGTGCACTTCGCAACTCGTCGCGCGTAACCACTTCTCCAGGGCGCTCGAGCAGCATAGTCAAGATTTGAAACGGTTGTCGCTGTAGCCGGATCTTGAGGCCCTGCTTCCGCAGTTCTGACGCACGGAGGTCAACTTCAAACACTCCAAAACGGAGCCGCTCGTTTTCTCGACTCACTTGCGTCACGTAAACCGGCTCTCACTGGGAATTGCAAAGCCAACACCTACTAGATGCACGGCGATTTCGAAAGGAACTTTTCAATTTTTCCACAGCGTTTTCAGCAGGATGCCCGGGAACCCAAAGTCCTTTAACTGAGGATTTCCCATCCATTGTGATCCTCGTTGACTTGAATGAAAGTGATGACACTTCGCGAACGGGGTGAGACGTCCGCAAATTTCTAGACAGTGGCAGGAGGACGAGGATGGCTGAATCGAATGAATATCTTCTAAATAACGATCAACATACCGATGGGATAGATCGTAGAGGATTCCTGAAATGCATGGCATGGGCTGGAACGGGAGCAATTTGTGTGATGAAAGCTGGTGTGCTCCAGTCGTATGCCCTCAGCGAGATATCCCAAGGGCCCGACAAATTCATGGGCGACCTGAGCTTCGTCCAAATCAGCGACAGCCATATGGGGTTCAACAAGCCGGCAAATCCAGATGTCACAGGAACCCTCATAGCGGCCGTAAACAAAATCAACGCACTCCCCTCTTCTCCCGAATTCATCCTGCATACGGGCGACATAACGCACCTCTCCAAACCTGAAGAGTTCGACTTGATGGACCAGATCATCAAGAGTGCCAATCCGAAGAACGTCTTCTACGTTCCTGGAGAACATGACGTCCTTACTGACGATGGGAAGGGCTTCCTGGAAAGATGCGGGCGGGGGACCAAGGGAGATGGCTGGTACAGTTTCGACCACAAGGGTGTTCATTTCATTGGGCTCGTCAACGTACTAAACCTGAAGGCGGGAGGTCTTGGAACCCTCGGTCCGGAACAGCTGAAATGGATGCGGGACGACGTGCGACATCTAAAGCACAGCACCCCCGTTGTCGTCTTTGCCCATATTCCTTTGTGGACGGTCTATCCGGAATGGGGCTGGGGAACAGAAGATAGTGCCGAAGCCCTTTCGTATCTGAAGAAATTCGGGTCTGTGACAGTCCTGAATGGCCATATCCACCAGGTGATGCAAAAAGTCGAAGGGAACGTGACCTTTCATTCGGCCGCCTCCACTGCCTTTCCCCAACCGCAACCCGGTATGGCTAAGTCCCCTGGACCGATGACAGTACCGGCCGACAAGTTGAAATCTCTATTGGGAATAACCGCCGTAACCCAGATACACGGAAAGCACTCCATCGCTGTCGTTGATTCAACGCTTGAGGGCTAAGAAAGGAGAAATGAAATGAGAAGAACTCTATTGATTTTAGCTGCCTTGCTAATACTCCAATTTACCGCACTGGCGGTCGTGTCGAGCAAGACAGCCGATGACGAATCGACTAACGCTCCGACCAGCGCCCAGATAACGATCGACAATTTCAGCTTCGGGCCGGAAACACTCACCGTTGCGGTGGGCACAACTGTCACATGGACGAATCATGACGACATTCCTCACAACATTGTAAGCACGGAGAAAGTTTTCAAATCCAAGGTTCTGGACACGAATGAAAGCTATTCATTCACATTTACCAAAGCAGGGGTTTTTCCATACTTCTGCTCAATCCATCCGAAGATGACAGGCAAAGTAGTCGTCAAGTAAAGGAACCTTTGTGAGTCCTTTTGACCTCAAAAGTGTGGTGTTGGCACGGCATGCACAACATGTCGTGCTAATTCATTTCCCAATTGCGCTTTTCACCACCGCCGTGGCCTTTGACTTCCTGTGGCAATGGACACAACGGGAAGAATTCGCGATAGTCACCTATCTCAATCTTCTACTTGCGGCGGCAACCACTCTGCCCACCGTGGTTTCCGGCTTGTTGGCTTGGCGCTGGGCATTAGAAGGGCAACAACTAAAGGGTGTCTTGTTGGTTCACCTGCTGCTCGGCACCTCGGCGACAGCGGTCGTCCTTTTCGTTGCATGGATCCATACGATCGCAAGACGTGCACCACGGACAGCACTGCCGGGCTATCGATTAGCGATTGAATTTACGGCCGTCATGTTAATTGCGGCAACAGCGCACCTAGGCGGCATATTAACTGGCGTTAACGGACCCTATTGAGGAAATCATGGAACGTCTTCCATTGGGGAGAAAGTTATGGGTATGTGGGAGGTTAAATCATTGGGACCGACAGAGTTTGAGAAAACCTCGATGCTGCAAGTCGCAACACGGGATGAACTTTCTCTGGAAAGCCTGGTTTCACTCCTGTCCAGCGAAACTGAATCCTACTTCGAAATCGTGTTCAGGTTTCAGAAGGAGGATCGTCGGGCAGAAATAGTGCTCACCAGTGCCGCAGAGGCCAATCAATCGTTAAAGAGGCACTTCATCGGCGACTTGGAGCACAAGCAACTGCACGTTGTACCCCCCTCGGTCACAACCAGATTGCACATTACTGATACGTGGGCGCGCTTCGACGAAGTGGAGATTGATTTCCAAAGGATGACAGTTTTGCGTAGCGGGCAGTCCATCGTCCTGACAGCTCATGAATTCAAAACATTGAAATACTTCGTCTCGCATCCAGAAGTGGTTATAAGTCGAGCACAACTTCTGGACGAAGTCTGGGGATATCAGAACTATCCCACTACTCGTACCGTCGATAACCGCATTATGAAGCTGCGAAAAAAGCTTGAGGCCGATCCAACAAAGCCTGCCCACTTCCTGACTGTTCACGGTATTGGCTATAAATTCGTACCGTAAATCGATATGAAGCCAACACGGCGTTTGTGTTGGGAACATTTCCAACTGCCGTCCTCAACCGGCATAGTCGTCGACGTTCGCGACAATTGTGTGCGCTGGATCCTAACTGCTTACATCGAGGCGGCGGGGTAACCTCCATATCATGGCGCGATTTAGGTCGACTCCGGTTCCCAAACCGCCCTCGATCTAATTTGCGATGAGGATCCTCGCAAGTGTAAGTCGAGCCCCCTGGGCTATGGTGTTGTTTAGAGTTCACCTCCGAAAGGTTCTCGTCGGTCAACTCAAGGTGCGTGCTGACCAGGATTAGAGTTCTGATCCCGCTGTCAATAGTCCGGAGTAGCGTTCGGACCCTGGTATACCCACCCGGTCTCGACTAGTTGGTGACTCCCTGCGCCGGCCTTCTCTTCCTCTTTCCAGCGCTCCAGTGCAAACTGTGCCTTGGCAAACGACGGATAGATGATACAGATTGCACCGCGCCCCTTCGGGTCCAGCTTCGTGTAAATGTAGTTATCAAACGCGACCTCAAATACTTTGTGGTCCTGGTTTCCAGCGGGGAAGAAACCGCTGATGTAGCTCTTTCCCCTTGGAGATCTGCGCGTACTGCAGAGCACAGTTCCGGATGAGTTGGAATGGTCTGATGATCCGTAGTGGATACCGCGGAACCCTGGCATGGCTTCCATGTGCGAGCGCCCTTCGGAGGGGGCGCTCACCCTGGCAGCAGTACCACTGAAGCTATTGCAAAACAGATTGGCCACACACCCGCAAAGTACCGCCCGGAAACCGGAGCGGGCGTACAGCAGGAACTGTTAAACACATTACAGCCGATGAAGAATATGAGAATGATCACAGCAATCATGAGCCATGCACATTTCTTGACAGACACTGCCAGTCCCTCCTGTTTGAATTTACGAGCCGGTGCGGTGATACGATTCCGCTGAGAACAGCAATACAAAAGAGAATTGTACTGCCGACTCCTTCCTTCCACTACGACTCTCCGCACAGAATAGATTCAGTACAGGTGAGATAGGTCTGTAAACAGGCGGTAGGTCTCTGTAATTTTAATGTCACCGAGCTGAACTCAGATCGGCCAAGCCATGAACTCATCTCGGCTCGCGCTGGAATGAGGTACCGATATTCGATTGCGCAGACTCAGTAACAATCAATTTACGCAATAGTGACGTAACATCCGCGTCGCCCACGAATCCAACGGGCATGGAGAACTTTGACGAGTGTTTTAGCCGCTCATTGTCGTAGTAAGCAGTCCGTCCATCCGCGCGGCCACTCAGTTTCCGGACTGGTCGAATCACACTCCGACAAACGATTGGAAAACCACAAGGAGGTCTTTCAGTGTTTCACTCGCATGTCACACGAACCAGGTTGGCGTTGTTGCCATTGCGTTTGGTGATCGGATTCGGATTTGCCGCGCACGGATTTGCCAAACTCCACCGCGGCCCCGAGAGATTTGCTAATATCCTTGCCGCCATCGGCGTTCCTCAGCCACACCTGACGGCATGGGTTACCTCTCTTGTTGAGTTCTTCGGCGGCATTGCCATGATGGCCGGTGCGTTCGTCGCACTCCTGACTGTGCCATTTACAGTCATTATGTTGACGGCATTGTTTACCGTTCACCTTCGATACGGATTTTCATCTATAACCCTGAAAGCAGTTACAGCGTCAGGAGCTGAGTTTGGGCCAGTTGGGTATGAGCTGAATCTGCTTTACATTGCCGGACTGCTGGTCCTGGCAATCGGCGGACCTAGTGCATTTTCGATAGACGGATGGTTCCACCGCAGGAAGTTCTATTGCTCAAGTAGCAATTGCTGCAGGTCCGAGATAGATTGAAACGAACGGTTAGGGCTGATTAGGGGATTGCGCTGGCTCGGTAAGGGAGTGCGAAGTTTATGAACCCAACGAAACGACTTTATTGGGAAGACGATCACGCTTCACATGCGACTGGCGTGATTTTGTGTGTTCGCGGCACAGATGTGGCTCTCGATCAGACGTGCTTTTATCCAGGTGGCGGAGGCCAACCGGCAGATCGAGGGATTCTGTCGACCGAAGAAACATCGGTAACTGTGAATGATGTTAAAGCCGATCCTGATGGAATCCTGTGGCATTGCTGCGAATGGGCAGATCCGGGTTGGGAACAAAAGACAGCACAACTTTCGTTGGACCTACCACGCAGGTCTGCGCTGTCCAGATATCACACCGTGCTTCACCTCGTGAACACGATTGCACTTCGCGATTATGGCGCGTGGATCACGGGCGCGCAAATCGATGTTGAGTACGCTCGCATTGACTTCAAGTGGGATGGATTCTCGCCTTCGTTGTGCAACGACGTCGAGGCTAAAGTTAATCGGGAAATCGGTTCAAGTCGGTCCATTCGGGCCTATTCCATTACCGAAGCGGAATTTAATGCCCGCCCCGAACTGCTTCGGACTCTGAAGGTGCGCCCACCCGTTTTCGATGGCCGCGTTCGGATAGTTGAAATCGCAGGGTTTGACGCGCAGGCATGCGGTGGAACTCACATCGAAAATACGACCCTCATCGGCAGGATGTCAGTGGAGCGCGTTGAGAATAAGGGGAGCATTAACAAGCGTCTTTACGTTAAGCTCAACTCCAAGCAGAATTGACGGCTCGGCAAATATTCTGAGACGGGAACTCACTTTTGCTGACGACGCCCGCCCAAGTCCTTGCGGAAATGAACACAAGCATCCACGACTTCATAGCCCAAGGCCTCGTGTGCACGATGGGATTTCCAGTTATCGATAGTTGCGTCTGATGCAATTTCAAGACAGTGCTGAGTGCGTGCCCACTCCTCAGCCTTTTCAATCAGCATCTTCCCTACTCCACGCCGACTGAAGCTCTCCGCAACATACCATCCTTCAATATATGCTGCTGGCTTTGCGGGACTGCATCCGTCCGCATGCGAACGCAGGTCGACTTCCACAAACCCGACCAACTCTTTCGAGTTGGTTTCTGCGATGAAGATGGCGAGCGGCATGGTAAGGACTAGTTCAGTTTTACCCTCGAGAATCAGTCGAAGCTCTCCGAAGTTGTCTTCGAGCGAACGCTTCGGCCAGAGCGCACAGCAAAGGCTTGCTAATCGCTCGAGATCGCGCAACTGAGCGCTTCTAATCGTGACTTGATTCAGCGACAAGAATCCGTCACGGTTTGAGAGAACGCCGGTGTTCCGCTTCTTCATTTCCTTAGCGTTAGCCATACCGGGCCCTCACCAGTGTCGACAGACGATCCAACCTGGGTCAATAAGCCGGTGGCAGGGTCGACGCTATATTGGGTTACGTCATCTGAACCTTGGTTGACGGCATACGCAAATCGCCCCGAGGGATCGAGGATGAAGGCGACTGGATTGTTCCCGGTTTGCGTGATTGAAACTGGGGTCAAAGCGCCTGTGTCCGCATCTATTGCGAACACGGATATCGTATTTGCCCTCGTGTTAGTCACGTACGCAAACCGGCCATGCGAATCGATATTGATCGAGGTAGGGGCATCCGTTGTGGTGCGCCCGACCTGCGGTCGTAAACTTCCATCCGTTGCGTCGACTGAGAAGGTGGAAATGTCATTGGACCCAAAGTTGGCAGTGTAGGCGAACTTCCCATTTGGGTGAATCGTAAGCCAGACGGGATTTGTGGGGGCCGGAACTGCACCGGTAAGCCCCAACCTTCCTGCGCTGTCAATCCTGTACACGGTTATGTCACTGGAATTGGCATTTGCTACATACGCAAATTGTCCCGACGGATACAGTGCCAACGCCACTGGCAGGTCGTCTGATTGGGCTGGGTTGTCAACGAGCGTTAAGATTCCCGTGCTCTTGTTGATCGAAAATACCGAGATCTCGTTGGAGTCTTGATTCACAACGTAAAGCAAATTCCCCGTCGGTCCGAAAAGCATGAATCGGGGTCCGTGGCCGGTTGGAACAGGTTGACCAACCATGGACAACTCACCGGAGCTCGTGTCGATAGCAAAAACGGAGATATTGTCAGACCCTTGATTTCCAACATAAGCGAATCGACCGGAAGGCTCTACAACGACAACTCTGGAGTTCACACCACCGGCTGGAAGCGTGTTCCTCAGCGTCAACCTGCCGGTTTGCGGGTCCACTTCATAACTGGAAATGCTGTTTGAAAAATAGTTCGCCACAAACGCAAAGCGAGTCTCCCTGGGCATCTGATTGGAGGCTTCGTGCATGCCACCACAGTTCGAAGCTGAGACCGCGAACACCAGAGCCAGGATTGACGTGAAAATCGTTTTATCCGACATATTCGACCTGAACGCTGAAAATATGAAGTAGTCAGCGCGAGATGGAAGCGGCAGAGTCCGAACACGCTCTACTCCTCACCCATAGTGGATTTCGGAACGATCGTGTTTGATTCCGGTGACAAGTAAAGGTTTCGTAACTACTATGTCGCAGTTCGGTCTGCAATCAAGAACTGCAAAAGATCACAGTTCTAGGCGCTGCCTCCACATCGCCTGTTTGCCGAGGGGGCGGGCGGGGGATCAGGAAGGCGCTCCATTCACTTTTACGAAGCGGAACGATACTACCTTACGAGCAGAGACTCTATTTGCATTCGGGGTCATGACCACCTCATTGCCGAAAGGTATGTATGGACTACGAAACTGCTCAAGAACTCGCCTTCCAGATCAACCAGAACTGGAAGACATGGACCGATCTTGAACGCGGCGAAGCCGTCGTTCGTTTGCGTGACTACGGCGTGAGCCACCGAAGGCTGGCCAGGATCGCCGGATGTAGCGAGGGCCTGATCCGCCACATCGAGATCGTCGGCATTCTCCCCCACCACTGGAAACAGTATCTGTATGCCGGATACTCGACCCGCAGGATCGTCGCGGCATGGCGGGCGCAACAACGCTCACAGGATTAGGCCCTCTTTTTTTCCTCCGGGTGTCGCATAAGTTCTCACTCTAATGATCGTTACGCATGCGTAACGGCCCCCCGAGACTGCGGTTTTATGCGACACCACTTTCCACCAACAGGCCCGGTTTCCAGTGGAGAGGCCGCCGGCCGACCCGACCCTCTCCCGCGCGCGAGGATTCTTACTTGCCACCGCGAAGCACCTGGTGAAGATCGCGTTCTGCGACAGGAAGGCGTTCTCTTCCGTGCGGAACTGCGGGCG